>NZ_JBPYDC010000010.1:0-97477 GCF_051847575.1 Psychrobacter sp. 1U2 | reverse complement strand
GTAATGACTGCCTAACTGCTTTAGCGCTACCGTTATTCTGCGATAGCCGTACCTACCTTTGTGCTGATGATACAGCTGAGCAATACGCTGTTTTAATTCAGTGTATTGGTCACCACGCTCAAGCCTTACTCTATGATAGTAAAAGACGCTTTTGGGCATACCAGCGGCTTTAAGTAAGTCAGATAAACAACAGCGCTCTCTTAGTCCTTCGATGAGCCTTGCTTTTTCAAAGCTTGTTTCTTCTTCTGTTTGAGCAAGGCATCCAGCTTTTTTAGGTAGGCGTTCTCCGCACGTAGATATGCGTTTTCACGCTTAAGCTCTGCTGCTGTCTTTTCATCATCTGGCTTGTCTGTGATAAATGGTTTACTCATGGCGGTTCTACCTTTAGGTTTGGGAGTTAGTCCAAACATGCCGTGCTTTCGATATGCTTTGTGCCAATGACTAATAAGCGCCGGTGAGCTGATGTTAAACTTCAGTGCCACCTCAGATTGACTCAAACCTTCTTCAAGCATGGTGGTTAGTACGTTAAGTTTAAACTCACTACTGTACGTGGCTTTAGTTGTCTTTGGTCTTATAGCGTTTATACCACCGCTTTGATACTGCTTCACCCATTTAAGAACAAACTTTGGATTTACAGTAAACTTCTTGCTTGTGGCTCGACTACTATGTCCTTGTTCATAGTATGCGATGACTTGCAGCTTAAAGTCTAGGTCGTAATGCATAAAAATACCCCATAAGTTGTGTCCAACTTATGGGGGTCGGTTCAAGCTAGGGCTTTTTTATGAGTTATAGCGAGTAAGCACTCACAAGCTGTAGGTTATGAGCATTGTCCTTTGATGTAACCAATTGCGGTTGTTGTGCCACATGCTGAGCAAGCATTGCCCGCGGTACGATAGTTAACTCCTGAATTCGTTTTTATTTTGACACAAACCGGATCGTATTGCATGGTACACATGGTTTGCTCAGGGTTATAGGGTGGGCATTTAGTAAAAGGGTTGTCACTAGATATCCGCTTGTCGTATTCTACCGTAGGAATAGCAGTATCGTCAGGGGTATTGACACTTTGAATGTTATTACAGCCGGTTAAGGCTATGGTGGCTGACAACCCTAACAATAAAGCGCCTAGTCGCCATGATTTAAGTACAAGGTCCATGATGATATCTCCTTATCAGTATAATTGGATTACATCCTGTAATCGATATAGTCATCTCTGTTAACAACATTGCTTAAATTCATAGTAGCTTATTTATCACAAGTCAGCCACTAAGTTGTTATAGTCGACTAAAAGCTAAGACTATGACGTGTCTTAGAGGTATAGTTCATGACTATATAAAAAAACCCTAAGCTTATAATTAAGCTTAGGGTTTTATCCATTAAAAATAAGTAGTATAGGGCTTTAATATGATGACAAAGATAAGCGAACGCTATTGCCTTGTTTATTCACCTGTTCTATCGTTCTTATTGAGCTGCACATAGTTATCGAAGTTTTGCGCATAGTCAGTTAGATTATCGCTGAGCATTTGGCGATACTGTTTGACATAAAACTCCACGATATCGTCTTTTTCTTTGGCAAAATCTTCACCTTTTACAAAGCCAATAGAGGCGACCGAAGCGCTATAACGGGCGGCGGCATAAAGTAATGAAGCACCGACTTGGCCTGAGTGCGCTTTTTCGCCTAATTGGCTATTAGCAACGCCAATGATCTCATCAGCGCGTTGATAAAAAGACTGCATCTCAGGAGTAATTTCGACATTATTTTCAGTGTTGTCTGTATTTACAGTATCGTTTGGTATATTGGCGTCAGACATAAAAGACTCCGTTCAGTAAAGGGGTTAAATAGTATTTTATTTAAATAGTCTAAATTTTAGTTATATAGTTAGCAATAACTCTTTTCACTAAAGACTACAAACCGGCATCGGCTTTGAGGATTTCAGCTTTATCTGTTTTTTCCCAAGTAAATGCAGTCTCAGACCCAGGACGACCAAAGTGGCCAAAGGTTGCGGTTTGCTGATACATAGGCTGCAGTAAGTTGAGCATACGCGTAATACCATAAGGACGTAAGTCAAAATGCTTACGAATCAGGCGAATAATCTCGTCATTATCGATTTTGTTGGTGCCAAAGGTGTTGATAGAGATAGAAGTCGGCTCGGCCACTCCAATAGCGTAGCTCACCTGCACTTCGCAGCGATCGGCAATACCAGCCGCAACGATGTTTTTGGCCACATAACGCACCGCATAAGCGGCACTACGATCAACCTTAGAGGGGTCTTTACCACTAAAAGCACCACCGCCATGACGCGCCATACCGCCATAAGTGTCGACGATGATTTTACGGCCAGTTAGACCCGCGTCACCGACAGGGCCGCCAATCACAAACTTACCGGTTGGGTTGATATGATAGCGCGTACCTTTATGCAAAAGATCGGCTGGTAGTACATGCTTGATGATGTTCTCCATGATAGCCTCTTGCAAGTCCGCTTGCGAGATACTAGGATCATGCTGGGAGGATAGTACTACCGCATCGATAGCCACTGGACGATTACCATCATAATTGAGTGTCACTTGTGCTTTGGCATCAGGGCGCAGCCAAGGCAGATCGCCTGCACGGCGCAGCTCAGACTGACGCTGCATCAAGCGATGAGCATATTCAATAGGAGCGGGCATCAACACGTCAGTCTCGTTACTGGCATAACCGAACATTAAACCTTGATCGCCAGCGCCTTGCTCCTCTGGGCTGCTACGATCGACGCCTTGGGCAATCTCAGGTGACTGCTTACCAATCATATTAATTACCGCGCAAGTCTCGCCATCAAAACCTAAGTCCGAATGATGATAGCCGATACCATTGACAGTATCACGAACAATACGTTCGATATCGATGTTAGCGGTGGTAGAGATTTCACCAGCTAATACGACAGCGCCTGTTTTGACTAAAGTCTCACAAGCGACTCGGGCATGCAGATCTTCACGCAAAATGGCGTCGAGTAGGGCATCAGAGATTTGGTCTGCCATTTTATCAGGATGGCCTTCGCTGACAGACTCTGAGGTAAATAAACTATATTCACGCATAATGGGATCGCTTAATGGCAGGGACTGTTATAAAAACTAGTCATTATTTATTAAATGTTATAAAAATAGAAAAAATAGGTCAAAAAAATTACCATATCTTACCGTGATTTAACGTAAAACTCTAGGGTGTCTTTATGACTTAGTGAAACTCCCAAACATTTGAATAGGACCAAATAGGTCTAAGGTTTCAAAATTATCAAAGAGTAGTGCGGTCAGGGTTTGCATAGCATTAACTCAATTTGTGAGATTACAATTCTAAAAATTTAGCTTTATCCTTAAACATACATTCCTCATAAACCGGACAAGCGCCGCACTTCGGTGTGCGCGCCTGACAAGTATAGCGCCCATGTAAGATTAGATAATGATGCGCATCGAGCAGTAGATCCTCTGGAATACGTGCGACTAGCTTTTGCTCAACGAATAAGACGTTTTTACCCGTCGCAAGGCCAGTACGATTACCGACCCGAAAGATATGGGTATCGACTGCCATGGTTGGCTGCCCAAATGCCGTATTGAGCACTACATTAGCGGTCTTGCGGCCCACGCCTGCTAATGACTCAAGGTCTTTACGATTATCAGGTACTTGGCTGTCAAACTTATCGATCAAGTCGCGACAAGTCTTTATCACGTTTTTGGCTTTTGAATTATAGAGACCAATGTTTTGGATATAGGGTTTGAGTCCTTCCTCACCCAAGGCGTAAATGGCTTCGGGTGTATTAGCGACAGGATAAAGCTGATCAGTGGCAATATTAACGCTGACGTCAGTCGCTTGCGCGGAGAGGATAACGGCAATAAGCAGCTCAAAGTTACTGTCAAAGTGCAGCTCAGTAACGGGCTCTTCGATCGTTGCCGCAAGCTTTTCAAAGAACGGCCGCACATTGCGCTTTGGCATCAGTCTCGATGGCGGCGTGTCAGCAGTTTTATGTTTAACGGTTTTACTCATAGAATGACGTCTTAGTTTTATTACTTTTTATAGCGTGTCTCGTTATAACGCGGCCAGCTCTTCTTGTAACGCGATAAGTTCGCTTTGCTTGTTGGCATTAGGACGCACGCTTAACTGTTTTTCTAGCTTTTTAATTTTGCTACGCAGTTTTGCTGCAGCAATAGTGTTTTTAGCCTGCTGTTCGCTAATCTCGAGAGACTGACTCGCGGCGTTATTGAGCTTGGCCTCGACCATACTGACGACTGGTTTGGCATTACTACTATCGGCGAGCTGCTTGGTGACTCGCATTAGATGAGTGTGATAACGCTGCCGCAGATCGTCTTGTTCCTGTTCGCGCGCGCTAGCTGTCAGCTCACGATGCACCGTTACCAGATCGATGCAATCTACCGGACAGGGCGCAAGGCATAGCTCGCAGCCAGTGCAAAGATCGGTAAAAATCGTATGCATATGCTTACCCGTACCGACGATGGCATCGACCGGACAGGCAGGGATACACTTAGTGCAGCCGATACAGTCGTCCTCGCGGATAATAGCGCGCACTTCGGTTGGGCGCTGAGTAACAGCATCTATCGGCCACTTGGAGGGCTCGGCAATCACGGGTGTATCGCCACTATCCATACTACTAAGGCGATCATGATCGCTATCCACAAGGATTTGGGCAATAGCATCGGTGACCGGTTGTCCACCAGGTACGCATTTATTGTAAGGTTCGCCATCGACAGCGATCGCTGTTGCATAAGGCAAGCAGCCATCAGGATGGTCACAAAGCCCGCATTGGGTCTGTGGTAAGCAAGCATCGATCTGGGCGATCTTAGTTTGTGTTGCCCTTGGCAGCGACTCTAACGCTTGAGAGTCGAACAATAGCGGCAGATCAGCTAAGCGAGTCGGTAAGGGGTGATTATGGTTATCGGACATGGAATACTGGCCTTAAAGCGGGCATATAATAAATAATAAAGGTATTGACTAGCAGTTAGAATAGACTTTTAAGAAAGCGTAACGCCTTGCTCACGAGCGATTTGGGCGATTAACTCATAAGCGATGCTGCCTTTAAAGGGTATCTTTGGCAGCTTTGATAAATCAAAAAAGTCCGCATGCGACAGCTCATCTTCTTGTAATACTAACTCGCCACTGTCATAACTCGCCCGAAAGCCGAGCATTAAGTTGGAGGGAAACGGCCAAGGTTGACTGCTGACATAGCGAATCTCTGATAAACGAATGCCTACCTCTTCAAACACTTCTCGCACTACTGCATGCTCTAAGCTCTCACCAGCTTCTACAAACCCTGCAATCAAGCCATACTGTAAAGGCAGACTGGTTTGACCATAGCGGTGATGATGAGCTAATAATATTTGTGTCTCACCCGTTTGCGGGTTCGGGCGAGTAATAGCTGTAATCACACATGGCTGTACCCGTGGATACTGGCGCAAGTGGCAAACGCTGCACACCATTGCCCGATCGCCAGATTCCGCTGCGCTGACCGCCGCACTACAGCGACTACAAAACTGGGTATCCGCTTGCCAGCGCAATAGCTGCATGGCTTGACTGAGCTGATCGGCAAGCGCTACTGGAAGTTGGAGGAGCAGCTGCCGATAAGAGATAAAAGCGTTTATAACGTCAGTGTCACCAGCTCTATCTCCCTGAACGTCAGTTTGCGGTACTTTTATTGAGCTTTCTGAGGGTAACAGGAGCGTTGTCATTGAGTCGATATTATCACGGATGAACGGCAGCGTAAGTTGATTGTTTTTCGCATAGTGATAGCTTATAGCATACGCAGCCGGGGCATTATTCGCTGTGAGACTCGTGGCCTTGGCGTTTATACCGTCATCGCTATTTTCTTTTTGCCCATGTCCACTTTGCTGCCAATGGCTAGGCGCTAAGCTCTCTAATAGCTCAACACGGCCTAACTGATAAGGGGGCTGTACGCGATCTGACTCAGCCGTTAGGTCGATAGATAAAGGTTGCCAACCTGTAGGTGTCTGGCGACATAAGACAGTATCTTTTTCCATTATAAAAGCAGTACTCATTCACATCCGTCCACAGTATTTAAGCGACTAGGCGGCCAGTAGTTGGCTTAAGCTATGTTGACCGACATCCAGCGAGCGCTTATTTACCGGTCGATTGCTCTCAAAACCATCTAAGCGATAGTCCACGGACATGAGCACATCAGCCATGTGACTGAGGGTTTGCTCGCTGAGAGGCTGCGAGCTTGATAGAAAGGTTTGGGTGAAGCTTGCCAATTGACTAAACATATTTGCCAAAGCGGGTAATTCTAAGAAGCGTAGCGCTCCCGCCACTTGCCGAATCATCTCTGGAATCTCTTCTAGCATAGATAGCTGCGCATCATCTGCGGTTATATAGGTAGTAATGGCGTGCTCGGCTTTTATGATATTACTACGGCTCTCTTGTACTAAAGCATCATAGGCAGTATCAAGCTGATGCAAAGAGATTTGTTGATTATTCAGCGATAAGTTAATCACGCCAGGCGTATGCATTTTTGCCATCGCAATTGAAGCATTTTCGGCAGCCATCAGCGCTAGTAGCAGCTCGTCAAAATCTTTAGGTTTTGGGTTGTCCCATGTGGCGACCGCGTTAGCTGCACTCGTGAGTAGGGCTGCAGTATCGCTTAAACCCAATAGGCTCAGACTAGAGCGCAGCTCAGCTATTTTAGTAGCAATGTCAGCCGGTTGAATAGGGGTAGCGGTGACGGTGTTGCCACGTGCATAACTATCCACTTGCTCCTTGATCAGGTTTATTTTTTCTTGGATCAGCTCATTTGAGATGTCAGTGATGGCACGGTTGGGACCAAACAAAAAGCGTTTCATCTGTTCGCGCTGTGATGACTCAAGCTGGTTGTTTGCGTACTGCTCACGCAGCTTTTGCGCTTGATCATTATCGCGACTACAAGCAAAGCTAACTAGGTCTGCAAAACGAATATCCATCACTGGCAGGTAGCTATTAAACTGCTGCTCTAAGTAGATCAGGGTGTGTTTTTGGCTCAAGGATAAAGGAAGCAGGGCTTCGATGTCGACTATCGCTGCTGCAGCGGCTTGCCAAAATAAGCTGCTACTATGGCCGGCGATATAAGCACAGGCGGCACTCATTGCTTTGAGCTTTTTGTCTTCACTAGTCGAGATATTTCCATCTGTATTCGTCAATAAAACGCCAAGACCATTACGATAGATGTTGGTTAATAGATGGCTATCAAGCCCGAGCGTATCTAAGGATTGAAAATTGTCTTCGGGGTTAGCGATAATTACACTGCTACGACCAAAGTCGGCAAAATAATCGATATCAATAGGCGTTTCATCGCCATAAGCTTGTAGCTTGTGAATGATAGGTAATAATAAGCTTGGCTCTACCGTCTCAGTCAATAGCACAAATTCGACATAACGATCTAAGGTCATAATGGCCTCTGAGAGATCCATAATCAATGCGATATTAGTATTATCTTGACTGTCATGCAGCTGTTGCAGGCCTTGTGCGATAGCTAGACTTAATACTTGACCGCCTTTAAGCGATATCAGCTCAAAAATACGCGATAACTGTGTCAAAACTTCTACTGAGTCGAGCAATAGAGGCGCTTGCATTTGATTGTCATTAAAGTCGCTTAAATGGATTTCAGCATTTTTTAGGGTAACTATGATCTCATCATGCAATAAGTGCAAAGAAGGTAAGTCAAAGTTGGTGATACTAAGCATAGGAGCGCTCAAAGTGGTTTGCTCAGACTGACTCATAGTGTTCCCTTATCAATTATAATTAATAGCCATAAACGAATGATAGCGTATAGTGTTCAAATTCCATAGTACTTCTTGGCACAGCTTACCAATTCGCTAAGCTATCATTCATTACCGGATAGTCTTCAGCCAAATTCATAAACCAATCGCGATTTGCCTTGTCATCTTGGCTGGAGTCGAGTAATAGCGTCGCTAAATTGGCAAAGGTAGCATGAGCTGTCTGGCCACCTTCGCTAACACTATCTTCCTCAATCGCTAATGACACCTGACCGCCGGTCATAGCCAGATAGACTTCCGCCAAAATCTCCGAATCTAGTAAAGCGCCGTGAAAAGTACGGTCTTGTTTACCGACATCTAAGCGACGCACTAAGGCATCAAGCGTATTTTTTTGTCCTGGATACTGCTGCTTTGCCATCAGCAGCGAGTCAGTGACTTGTACCCGCTCTGCAAAGTCCGATAGACCGACTTTATTAAACTCCATAGTCAAAAAGTTCATATCGAACGAGGCATTATGAGCGATAATTTCTGCGCCATCCATAAAATCATAAAGCTTTTGGGCGACTTTATCGAAGGTAGGCTTATCTTGTAAGAAGGCCTCAGAGATACCATGAATACGTATTACCTCCTCATCCATACCGCGCTGCGGGTTGATATAGACATGGAGTTTTTCGCCGGTGAATTTGCGGCCGACCAACTCAACGATACCCACCTCGATGATGCGATCGCCTTTTAGCGCATCAAGTCCGGTTGTCTCAGTATCCATGATCAGTTGACGATTGCTCTCACCGCGGTGTGTAGGCTCGGGCAGCAGCGGCTTAAAATTAGGGTTGGCTCGGCTCGTATCGCCATCGAATGCTGGCAAATCGGCCGCTTGCGTATCAGAGTGCTGTAAATCGTTTTCGGCAGTCATATCTGTACTCGTAGTATCAGTCGTAATAGAGGGCAAGATACTTGCATTATCTTCAGTATTTTTGCTATTTAAAGTAGTATTTGAATTGGCATCTAAATGAGTATCGGCGGCCTGATAAGGCTGGCTAGTCGATTGGACTGCAGTAGCGTGGTCTGGATTATAGTCCACCTCAGCTTCTAGCTTGTCAGTGCTGTCGTCGATATTATCTATATTATCAAAATCATCATTATCAATGTCTTCAAAGTCATCAAGCCCTAAAGGATCAAAATTCAACCAATCGTTCTCACTGAGTACTGGCTCGTTAATAGCGGCTTTTTTTTTACGACTATCATCAGGGTTATCTACTATGCTACCGACAGATGAGTTAGCAATATTATGTGCGCTACTAGCTGTGACGCCAAGATTGGCAAGCTCATCGGCTTTTTCATTACCCGCATGTCCAGCGTGACCTTTTACCCAGTGCCATTCTACCGTACGATCTTGGCGCAGCGCGTCAAGCTGTTGCCATAAATCTTTATTTGCCACTGGTTTTTTGCCTGCGGTTTTCCAGTCGCGCTTTTTCCAGCCGTCAATCCAGTCGGTGATACCGTTTTTGACATAACTTGAGTCGGTCCATATCTCTAAGGTGACATCGTTTGCGCTGTGCTGCAAGGCTTGTATAGCTCCCATCAGCTCCATACGATTATTGGTAGTGGCGTCTTCGCCGCCGTATAGATCTTTCGTTTGTCCATCACTAAAGATAAGATGTGCGCCCCAGCCACCAGCGCCCGGATTACCTTTACAAGCACCATCGGTGTAAGCGATAGTGGTATTATCTTTGGCGGCTAAGGGATCCGCTTTATTTAGCGACCTCGTCTGCGTAGAAGTAGTCTGGGTGGTGGAACGATTATCTGACATAAAAACTCGGCGGTAAAGGAGTAATAAAGTAGGAGCTAAAATAGAGAGTTTGATTATAGCAAAACTATAACCGATAAGGCGACTGGGAGACACAAAACACTATCATCACAGATCTAAAAAGCAGCGCTCAAATTTTCTGTTAAAATGATAGCGATAATCTTTAAATCCCAATCTGAAACCTTAACGTAGGAAGACTTGACGATGGCCAAAGGCGCAGATGTTATTGGCAAACCCTTTATGACCTTGCTCGCTAGTATAACCGCCTGTAGCGTATTGTGGCTAGCAGGCTGTAGTGTTACTAACCCTGAAGCTACCAGCGTTGAGTCCACAGTATCTCAGCCAGATGTTTCTATATTTGCAGGATGCTATACCGTAAGCTTTGATGAGCCAGCACAAATAAAAGTCAGTGAACAGGCTGGCAAGTGGGTTATGCAAATGAAAGAGCCTGCTAGTAGCGGGCGAGTTTGGGACGATCCTGAAGTATTGGAAGTCGTGGATAACGAGGAGATTCCAAAGTTCTTCTCAATTGATCCTGATAATGTCGATGCGGTTATCGCTCGCCCTGATAGAGTATTGGTGTTGGCACATGTTAAAGCTGCTTACGCCAATATTGATCCCTTGCTCGATAGTGAGTATTTGTCCTATATTTATCGCGGCGCTAATACCATCTATCGCGTAGAGTGCGATGAGGTCAATACCGACATTTTAGCTAATCCGCATGCCAATATTGCCATCGACAATGTCAACGAAAGCATTTAAACCCTGTGCCAGTAATAGTGCCAGTGCTGATATTGGCTGTAGCGCAAATGAAAACTTCTAATAATTAAATGATTGAGTCAGATATTATGAATTTTTTGAGTTATGTAGTGTTAGGTGGTCTTTCATATGCTGCAGGTTGGGCGATTCGCAACAAAGTCTTAGATAAAGAAGCACCAGAGCAGCCTTACAATCTAAAGCATCCTGCTATCTTAGGGTATATGGGTGGGTTTTTTATTATTATGCTAATCATATCTTGGTTGATTGGCCGCTACATGCTGGGTCATATTCATATTGATTTGCCCTTTATTATCGTTAATAGCCTCGTTGCGACTTTTGTATTCTCCTTTGGACTTAATCCAGAAAAGTCTAGCTATGATGTGCCTGATTGACTGCTATCAGGGTAATAAGAAAAGGCGAACGAAACCACGGCCAATGAGATTGCCTTGTTGACCGTGGTTTTATTTTTCAGAGATAGATAAGATAAAAGGGTCGAAAGTGAGTGAGCTTGTTACTTTGAACTATCGTCAGTATCTTTATCTTTATCAGCTGATTTCTTATCCGTTTTATTGTCTTTTGTTTTAGCGTATTTGTCTTTTTTATTGTCTTGATCAGTGTTTCTATCATTAGACGCTGACTGCTCATCTTTCCATTCTTTATACTTTAATAAATCCTTTTCCATCCGCTTTAAACAAAACTTTAACACTAAAGCGTCATCGATATGACCGATAAAAGGGATAAAATCGGGGATAAGATCAATAGGGTTTAGGACATAAAGAAGACCAATCACGGCCGCTGAAATAGTTCTGTAAGGAATATTGCGATAGTTTCCCTGATAATAGTCTTTGACTAAGCTCATTAGCAGCAGTAGATCTTTGGCATAACGCTCAAGTCCGCGATCGCTTTCGACTTGGTCCTTTATTTTATCTTCTTTACTGACAATCAGCTTAATACTCTCTAGTAGCCCTTTGTCATCTTTTTCTTTATTTTTATCACTCATAAATAAAATCCTTATTTTTATTGGTTGTCGGTTGTCATTATTCTTACTAATTAATGACTAGTAGCTGATAGTTACTATAGCAAGGGTAAGCTTGAGCGCCAAATAACTAGATAGGGTATTATGTATCGTTTTATTAAGTCTGTTTACAGTTTGCAGGATAGTGATGACTAAAAAAATAGTATCTAAGCTCAACCGCCGGCAGTTTTTGCATCATATGGGCGTAGGGGTAAGTGCCAGTTTGTTAGCGAGCCAAAGTATGCCTAATGCTGTGGCAAATGATGGGTTATTGACGGTTGATAGCCTTAGCGCGCTCACTAAAGATGAGTTACCGACTGCGTTATCCGGGTCTGAGTCGCTATTTGGGCAGGTAGCTCAGAGAGTTGAGTGCATTAAACCAACTATTGAAACGCGGTTGTTTGCAAGCTCCAACGTCGGTAGTCGTGATGCTCGTAACCAGCTGGCTTTGCAGCGTGTGGCTTGTGCTGGTTTGCAAGTACAAAACCCTGAGATCGTCAGCCGTCAGTATCTACGCTTCGCTGGCACCGATTCCCAGAGAGCCAGCGACTTGCAAAATATAGCGACGGGCGCGATTAGCGCACCAAAATTATTGCTTGGGGTGCGCGGTGGTTATGGCGCCTCTCGTCTATTGCCGATGGTGGATTGGGCGACGCTAGGTCGTCTTATGCAGGAGCGCGGCACTATCTTAACCGGATTCAGCGACGTCACCGCTATTCAATGTGCGCTGCTCGCCAAAGGCAATATGAGCTCCTTAGCTGGGCCTATGCTCTATAGCGAGTTTGGTAAAACTACGCCGGATCGGATCAGCTGTCAGCAGTTTGTAGAAGCTTTAACCAATCCTAAGCTCACTATTGAAGTCGATAATGCTGAGCTTACTAGTCCAAAGCTGCCAGCTGTTTTGGCAACTAATGATAGCCGCTCAACAACAGGCACGATCTGGGGCGGTAATCTGAGCGTGGTATCGGCACTGACAGGAAGCGAGTATCTACCGCGTATCGATGGCGGCATCGTATTCTTAGAAGATGTGGGCGAGCAGACTTATCGCATCGAGCGCATGCTATATGAGCTGTATCTAGCGGGCGTGTTCAAAAACCAACAAGCTATTGTGTTCGGCGCGTTTTCTGGAGCTGGCGAGGATAGCTACGATAAGCGTTATGATGTGGCTACTGTCGTTCGTCAGTTGCACAAATTGACAGGGTTGCCGATATACAGTGGTATGCGCTTTGGGCATATCGCGCAAAAAGCGAGCTTTCCGTTAGGAACGACGTGTGAGATCCAGCCAAATAATAGCGGCGGCTATCAGCTCAGATTTTCAGATTATCCAACTATTGAAGCCAGTGCTCTTCATGTTGAGGGCTTATGGGCTTAAATCCTAGTATCTAGGTAGCGTATTAGCTCTTTAACTGGTAAAACCTTGCAAATCATTTCATGTCCAATAACTTTAGTGTTTTTTGAGGCAGATATATAAGTCTGTTATTTGTAGAGCCAAAACATTAGCAAACCGTTAATGAAAGCAAACAAAACCCTACTACTAGTTAAGGTATTTATTACTAAAATTAAAAGTAGAATCAATTTAATCTTGAATTGATTAATATTATTAATATTTTATTTCGCCTAGGAAGAGGGTGTCACTATGAAAAAATTACTATTGGAGCAATTATTTCAAAATAAGCTAAAGATGGCCTTATTAGCAAGCGTTCTTGCTTTAAGTGCTTGTAGTACTGAGACAGAAGAAAGCACTGATACTAATGAGATAGAGTCTAGCGAAGTAACGCCTGTGAATGAAGACTCTAGTGAAATGATAGCGGGGCAAACGGAAAACGTTACTGAAGGTAATATTAATGATGCCGAGGATACAGACGATGCAGGAGGGTCATCATACTATTCTAGTACAGAAAATGAGGAAGAGATCGACGATACAGTCTACGTTAATGAGAACAACTCAAACCTAGATAAAACAGCGGCAGATGGATTGCAATAAACGGTGGATAATATATAACTGTGATAAATATGGCTCATATTAAATCGTCATTTATCCATCAACTACTATGGTCTAAATAAAAACAAGCGAAGCTATCATTGCTTTCGCTTGTTTTACAAACACAGGCTGTTAGCCCTGCATCATTGTTCTTAAGCTTAAGGGTAATCAGCATCAGCTGAGGCTACTTTAAATGAGGCTCTTCTAAATTCGCCAAAAATGCTGCAAACCCCTCTTTTACCCGAGCTTGCAAGCGGCTGCTAGTGGTTACTCGCACCTTGTTACTCCAAGTGATAGGATAGCCTTGGTTTTCGAATTTCTTCACCAGATCGACATCTTCATGGCAAGCTAAAGGCGTAAAGCCGCCAACGGCGAGGTATGCTTCACTACGAAAACTGAGATTTGCCCCATGAATGTGACGATGACCCATTATATCTCGATAATGAGCCTTATAAGCTTGTTGTGTCTGACGGCTTAAATGCGCCCAATTATCGATACTGACTACGCCGCAAATCATCTCAGTTGGCTGCTGCTTAAGGTGTGCCATTTGCTGCGTGAGCCAATCTACAGCTACTATTGAGTCCGCATCGGTACAAGCGAGCCAATTCGCACCATTTGCAATAGCATGACAAAGCCCTAGGTCTCGTACCCGTCCCACGCAGCGGTAATCACAAGTCAAATATTCAACCTTGGCGCTTTTGACCAAACTAAGTGTCTCGTCAGTACAACTATCCAGCACTACCAGCGGATAGGCGATAACAGAAGAGGGTAATTGCTCGATAGCGCATTGAACTGACGTCAGACAATCCATAATAGTCGACGCTTCATTATGAGCCGGAATGACAATCCCAATTGTTATATCATCGACGGTTTTGTTAGCTATCATGCTTTGTTATATCTCATTATATAAGCTCTTCTTGCATGGCGATGGTTTGCGCCGAGCGTTGCCAAACGTCTAGTAAAAAATCACTGTCTACTATCTGACTTTGATGGGTAAAAGCCAGTTTATTCTCTTTATTGAACGCCTGCTGTAGACGGTAGTGTACCGTTTCCCCTGTCATCTCAAAGCCGTCAATATTATAGCGCCAATGACAACATAGTAAGGTGCCACCTGTAGCAAGGCTTTGCTTAATCCAAGTGATCACTCTATCAATATCGGTTAGAGGTAAATAATATAAAATTTCACTGATAACGATTAAATCATAAGTCTGATTATTATCGGTTAAGCCGTCTGCTAAAGCCTGAGGAATCACTCCTTGTATGACTTTGATAGATGAGTCATTAGCTAAACGCTGTTTGGCCAGTTCCACCGCTTTTTGATTACCATCAATACTCAAGAGACTTAGGCAACGTTCAGCCAGCAATTCACTGAACACCCCATTGCCACAGCCTAGTTCAATGGCGTTAACATAGTTAGCTTGCGGCAATATGGCTAAACATATATCGCGCTTGCGCTTCTCATACCAGCGCGTTTGATACTGCCAAGGGTCGCTATTGTCATTATACAGAGCATCAAAATAAGTCTCTGAATAAGCAGCAGTCTGATGCTCAGTATCGATTAACAAAGTGGCTTTATGCATTTGATTCATATAAGTAAACTTCCCATGGTTGGCTAACTCTAGCGATAGTTTGCGCGGATAAAATAGGCGGATTACCGGTACTCTTATCACTCTCGATTTGACTCTTAAAACAGGCAATCGCTGCGGTTTTGCGTTGTAATTGCTCAGCGCTCAAGTCCACTCTAACCGCACGTCTCCAAGGAATACGATTATCGGCGGGCTCAGCCCAATGCCAAGCCCAAATTAATACCTGATAACAAGTTAATTGCTGTTGCTTAGCAAATGCGGCCACTACTTGCCCCGTAGCTTCGTGATCAGGATGACCGTCATGTACGAAAGGCGTCACTAAAATATCATTAGGCTGAATAAAGCTAGCTAGTTTTTCATGGAACTGGGCCTGCTGAGCGAACACCTCGCCATCAGTTAAATCTAGGTTAATAATCGCGACCTGATGATCTATGCCCAGCACCTTCAGCGCTTCTAGACTCTCTTGTGGGCGGATGGTATTGAGCTTTTCTGGAGAATAAATCTGCGAGTTGGGATGGCTTTGTGTACCGTTGGTCACATGAATCAGCATAATGGCATTACCTTTGGCGGCTAGTTGTAGTAGTAGACCACCGCAGCCAAGGATTTCATCATCAGGATGCGGCGCAAAGATGCACACTCGCTGCTCTGAAGGGAAGCGGGTAGTAACGTCTAGCCGCGACATATTTTGTAGCCCCGCCCAATTCTGCCAAGCGTCCTGACTGGTACCTTCCCCTTTAATGATACGGTCACCAACAATAGGATGAGTGTCGTTTTTACTATTGTCCTCTAAAGTCTTATCATTATTCAAAGTCATAGTCGCCATAAGCTTTCCTGCTTAATCAAAGGGTTTTGAGCTAAGGGAGGAGTGGACTCACTAGCCAACTCGCCAATCTGTTGCCAGTCAAAAGCGCCGTGACTTTGGCGAATAAAGACGGGTAGATCTGCTGCTAATCTTGCAAAATGAGCATGACTACAAAATGGCGCTGCACCCAAAGCCTGTCCTGTGATTTCTATGACTTGCCGCGCTAGTTGTTCGGCGTTCGCTCTTAACTGACGAATAGCCAGCTCATGATTATCCTGTGGCTGAGTATTCATTAGGCTGGCAACATAATAAAAATACTGCTGAGTGACTGCCAAAGCGGTGCTGATTTGTCCTAAATACATCGCTTTGTAAGCGTTTGGCTTTTGCTGATAAGCCGTTATTAAGTAGCTCGCTAGTTTGGCGCTTGCCCCATACCAACAAGCTGCAACGCCAGCGGCGCCATGCCAAAAACCCACACGATCTAAATAGTCATTTGCTGTACCAACTTTATTAGCGGTTACTTCATTAAATTGGATAGTAGCCGTGTCAGTCGCCTGCATGCCTACCGCTTGCCAAGCGCTGTTATCAATACTAATACCTTGTTGATGCATATTTATGATCAGTAAACAGGACTGAGCTTGCTCATTGCGGTAAGTGAGTAGGCCGTTATCGACACTATTAGCACCAGAGCACCATGCTTTTGTACCATTAACTTTGCCTTGCTTATAACGTATAGGATCGGGATGACCTTCTGCTGCCCACACTGCCCATAACCCTTCAGGTGCTTGCTCGTAGCCTGTTTCATGTAAGATACTTAAAGCGTCTAAATGCGATTCGAACCATTTGGCAATCGTTAAGTCAATTCCTGCCACGTATGCCAAAATCTGCCAACGAATTAAAGTGTTTGATAGGTTATTATTTTTATTAGAAGCATGACTTGCTGGATGCGGAATTTTATCGCTATAAGTGACTAAGGTGCTTAAGATTTCATGACGTAACTCATCGCTTAAACTGAAAGCGTTTATAGCTTGAGTATCAGCGAGTATGATATTTTCTATACTATTTTTAATCGCTAACAATACAGGATTTTTTGTCTCTAGTAGCAGCATGAAAGTCTCCTAGTTATCATTGTGATTCAGATAGTTTGGCTTCAGTAGCTTGCAAATTATCTGGTTGACGTCTGTTACCACCGTATAAGTCATCTAAAAACCCTTGTTGCCAAGCTTGCAAATCATCTTGCTGTAGCCCTTGCAGTAGTTTTTGATAGCGAAATTGTCGCTCGCCTAGTGGCATTGTCAAAGCTAACCTTAATCCTTGAATGATACTTGTAGGTTGTAGCGGATCGATAATAACCGCATCTTGCATCTGCTCAGCGGCTCCTGCATAACGTGAGAGCAATAACACTCCCGGATTATCAGGATTTTGCGCTGCAACATACTCTTTAGCCACTAAGTTCATCCCGTCTTTGAGTGAGTTGACCCAGCCAACATCACTTTGCAAAAATCGCGTCATCAAAGCCTTGTGTTCTAGTACCTTTTCACTATAATCAATCGCCTGCCAGTCAGTCATCACTTGATTAGTTCTGTGAGCATCATGCTCGAAGCTATTCTTCTTACCAAGGCTAGCTGAAAATTGCTGATTGGCCTCACCAATAGCTATTCTAACTTTGTCGTAGAGATGCTGATAAGCGGGCAGGTCTAAGCGGCTAGGACAGGCAATTTGTGTTAGTTGTAGCTGGTTTTGATAATTGGGGTATTGCTGTAAAAACGAGCGATACGCCGAAAAACGCTTCAATAGTCCTTTTGAATAATCAATCCTATCCACCGCGATAATCTGCTGAGTTGCAGGTTTTACAAGCGATTTATTATTAGGTTTGACAGCTGATAATGAAGGCGACCACAAATGCTTGATCTGTTGCTGTATCTTTGTGACATTGACGCCGATGGGGTAGGCATTAACTATTAACGAATGCTCAGGTCTTATCGCTAGCTGGATCAGCAGTTCGCTGACAGTGGATCTATAGTCGTTAAGAAAGTCATCCCGTGCAGATAAAATATTTTTAGGCACGTGGGCTAAAGAATCAGGTGATAATAAGCGCTGTTTTAAATAATGCTGTAAAACCGCTAGACAGTTGTCCTTATCGTGCTCAGTTTGAGTACCAAGCATGTCATAATGAGCAAGGTGGTGGACCAGCTCAGCGCTTTGATCAAGCTGTGCCCAAAACGATAGGGGAGCAAATGGAATGTGTAAAAAAAAGCCGATACGATTGGTGATACCGAGACTTCGGCAATGGTAGGCTACACTCAAAAAGTGATAGTCATGCACCCAAATCACATCATCAGGCTCAATCACTTGTTTGATTTTACGAGCGAAAATTTGGTTTACCGCTTGGTAGCCTGCATAGTCATCAGCAGCTTGGCTTATTAGTTCGGGCCGCTCATGGAGTAATAACCACAGCACGTTATTGGCAAATCCGCAGTAGAATTGCCGATATTGCTCGCTAGTGAAAGCTGTGGTCATATAAGTCAAAGAGGTGTCGGTAGGTGACGACCCAGCATTTGCTAAAGCTGTATTTTTGCTATTGCTGAACTCATTGTCAGTACCGTCATTGCGGCTCTTAGTAATGTCCCCATTCCAGCCCATCCAAATCACTGAGTTTCCTTGTAAAATATCTTGCAGTGCTACCGCAAGCCCTCCCGCCATAGGTTGGTTGTCAGGCATTTTTACACGGTTAGATAAGACAATTAAGCGGCTCATATCACTGACCTCCCACTGTCTTTGTTAGTGAAGCGTCAACACCTACTCGCTCAAGCGATAGAGTATGGTAAGTTTGGCAAAACCTTAAAAAGCTGCTGAGTAAAACGGTGACCTCATAGATATTATTAACGCGATAATGGGCACAGCTCGTTCCACTACCCACTTTAATACCTAGACCTCTGACTACTTTGCGATCTTTTCCTGTTGAGGTATATATATCTTGTACAGCGATAAAACCTGCTTCATCAGTACTATCATCGCCGATAAAAATAGGACAAAGACCATCGTTAGCGCTCATTCTTTTTAACAATGTGACAATCGCAGCCCCTTTATTAGCTCCTTTTGGTACTATCTCCCACACATATTTACCAGGTTTCAATACCCAACTGGGATAGTTTTTTAAGGCGTTTGTCATAATGTTATAAGCGACATCTGCCAAAGCAGGAGCTCTGCGAAAATGCAGCGCGACAGAATAAGGTTTATTTTCTATACTCAGATCCTTATAAGGATAGCTAGATTGGACGATAACTCGTTTTATCGCAGCAAGCTCGGTGCTATTGACGCAGGTAATATTGACATCAGTTACACTTTCCTCGACAACGCTAATGTCACTGGAATTATTAGCACTGCTATGACTAGCTATTTCTAGTCCGTGAGTAGCGGCAATCGGTAATTTTAGAGGGGATAGCATTTGCTTAGCTTCAGCAAGGCTACGTCCGGTGACGATAGCGATTTTAACGTCGCAGCTTTGTATCTGTTGTAAAAGCTTTATCGTTGACTGAGGGATGACACTGTCTTTGGGATCTAAGGTGAAGTCTGCCAACGTGCCATCTAAATCCAAGAACAAAGCGTAGTTTTGGCGAACGGATAAATAATCAGCAAAATGTTCTGGCTGGAGGTATTTAGGGCATGAATCCGTCCTAACGCTTCTTGCTGAAGTCACCGCTTTTTCCTTAATGTAGTGAAGAGCTATGCTTTGGTTTAGACTGCTTTATTAACTCGCTTGAATGACAAGTTTGCCATAAACACATCCGTTCTCCGTTAGTGATGATAATTAGTTGTTTATAGTTTCTGTAATTTATAACCTACTGATTTTAAAGGTTATGTTTATAGTGTGAATATATTATTTAAAATAATTAAAGCATTATCGTTGGAGGCAAGGCATTGAAGCCAAGGCCGTCGGGTTAAGTAATGAATGACAGATAATAAAGAACGAGAGTTTTCTATAGGTGCGCAGCTAGACAAGCCATCAGGCTACACCTAAAAGTGTTGGGGATAAAAAAGCTGCCTTTAGCATAAGCAGAAGACAGCTTTTAAGTATAGAAGAGTTTTTTATTTGCAGGCTTGTGACTGTTTATATTTCGGTCCGAACTGATCGCTTTTTTCCATAACTTAGAGCTCCATAAGTACACTTCAAACTCAGGGTACTTGGCAGTGTACTCAATGAACACGGATTGATATAGACAGAACAGGACCGTATTATCACCCACAAAAAAACCGCAAATCGTCATGATTTGCGGTTTTTTCTACTACTATAATGGTACCCGGAGCCGGAACAGGTGTAACTTATTAAGTTGTTGATTTTATTGCAAATAAATTTTTATTATACATGTGGTGTACATATTAGTGTACATAGGATTTTAATTTCATTTATTAAGCTTTCTAGTCTGACTCAAGTGTTTATTGTATTTATGTTTATCCGAAGTAAGCTGACTACTCTTAGTCTCCCAATTCATTTGATTATTATTATTCTTCTTGAGCATTTGCTGCATCCGCTGTAGTGGGTTAAGACTGTCGTCTTCGCTTATGATTTTTCCTTCTAGCTCTTTTGATTTGTCGAATTTATCCGTTTCTTCTAGTGCAGCAGCTTCGATAGTATCTTCAGGTTTGGTAAGCTCTTTTTTAGTAGATCTTCTTCCACTAATATGCTTACTGATTTTCAATAATTCATGCCTATCTTTCAAGTTAGCACTTTTGATAAGTGCTTCAACAGCCTTCTTAGGTGTAGCATTTAGTTTATCAGACAATACTAATAGTATAGCGTTTGACTCTTTATTTAATTTGAAAGTGTTACTGCATTTAGAGTTCTTCCCTTTTTTTCTGTATTCGCGTGAGCTATAAGCCTTCTTTAATAAATCGATAATTTCTTCAGAAGAAAGAACTGCCAACCTTTTCTTTTTCTTACTATTACTTTTGATATTTTCATTTTCGACCTCAGGTGAGTCGGTTGTGAAGCCGGAAGAGTAAGTCGAATAAGGTTGTGACAATTCGTTGTTCTTATGATATCTATAAATAAACCCTTGTATATCTAAAGACGCTTTTATTAACTCGACTTTATCTTTTCTGATTATTGGAACAAATGTACCATAAAGTGATAGTACTTTTTCTTCAATAAATCTTTCAAGAATAAGGTCAATCTCATCTTCAGGCAATTTATCTAGCCAGTTTAATTTATAATCATCAATACGGTTCGAAACGTAGTCGCCTCTATAGTTGTTGATAGTAACTGAATGAGTAAGCTCCAAGTACTGAACATTTCGATCAAATTTTCCTCTGATCATTAAAGATCTATCACCCTTTCGACTACATCCATGGATATCTATAACCTTGATCAAACGCTCTGTAAACTCAGTCGCAGATGTAGATCGTAGAAGATCCAAAAGTAGACGATAATCTCCGTTTTCCGTTTTAGTAATAAAATAGCTAAGCCACAACGCAGCTCGAAGCTCATTCTTGACCCATAACAAATCGTTATCATTAATGAGGATCTTATGTGCGTTATCAGCAATTATTCTAGCAACTTCGCTAGGCTTATTCTCCTTTTGAAGAGCATCCATTAAAGACCTATGAACTTCGGTTTTGTCTGGTAGATCGAATATACCGAGGGCCGTAGCTACCTCATTTTTACCATGATAAGTAAGAGAATAATAAAAGACATATGCCTGTCTCACCGTAAGCTTCTTGACTACATTCTCCCAAAGCAAATTGCCTTTATATCTACTTCCGTACAATTCTTCGACGATATCAGTATGATTACTCATTGCAATAGACTCGATAAATAAGGCTTAAGTAGCATAAAAAAAACGTGAAATAGAAGCATAAAAACGTCCTATAACCGTAATAAAAACGTAGATAAAATTACCGTTGATACTTGATGGTACACGAGTTTAGATGCTAAATACAGATATTTAGAACAATACAATAGTACATTATAGTGTTCTAAATTATTTTTTATAACTAATCTCGACTTATTATTAGTATTTCTTACACAATAGTTAAAAACTTAGAGGGCTTATGGAATTCCTAGTATTGTCAATTTTGACAATACTAGGAATTCGATTTATCGAATGCCTTTTAGGCGATACTCCACGGAACTGATCAATGGTTATCAACTTCTAGCACTAGTCTAACCTTACCGATAATGAGTGGACACATACAAAATTCTTCTACTACAAATGGAAGTGTGCTTGGCCAACTCTCTTTACTAGTCTAACGCTATCTATAACTATCTGTTTTTAATTGACTGTACTTCATTTTAAGCTAACTCCATTCTTAATGCATTTTCATAATCTTTCGCTTCACTCGCACCCAAACACCACAACGTAAAAAAGCAGACTGCGCTATAACACAATCTGCTTAGTAGGTTATTTATATTATTAACTAACATCAAATAATTATCAGTAATAAATAACACACTCCATTGATGGTTATGTACACCAAACCTTAATTAATGGAGCATAAAAATGACACATTCACTTATCAACCAAGCGCAACTTATTAACGATATCGACAGACTTGTACGGGGCATCATATTTCAGCCTATCTATTTCGATAACGTTAGAAAAGGCTTAAACGCTCTTTATCATCCCTTCATGAACAGCATTGACCTTGATTTAAATTACTCAAAAACCATTAACTCATTTATCTACAGTACTAATGCCATTGTCGGCGATTTATATCCATCAGACGTGGTTTGGGATCACGATAAGACTCAACAGTTTATTAAAACGCTGTTATGTTATCAGCATGATATTAATATAGAAGATAACGCGTGGCGTTATCAGGAATCTCAAAATAGATCGAATCTCAATTGCTACACTCGCAACATGATTAACCACTACGCCAGGCTTCTATTCGTTCGTATCGATTTAAAATACGCACAAGAGACTAACCACTTAGTGACGATCGAGGACTTCAATGATCACATGTGTAAGCTCAGAGAGCTTATTAGCAACAAGAAAACGTGCTTTGAGCACTTGCAGGGCAATGCTTGGGCTTTAGAACAGGGAGGTATCGAAGGTGGACTACACTGTCATTTACTGCTTATGTATGATGGATCGAAGCGAAAGAATGACTGGTACTTAGCTAAAGAGGTTGGTGAGAAATGGCGAAGCATTACTGAGGATATGGGAGCTTACTATAACTCTCATGATGCTGAGACTAAGCGAAGGTTTGAAAAAAATGGCAAATTAGGCATTGGTATGATTCATCGTGATAATCCGCAGCAAGTCGAGAATGCAGTGCGTACGGCATTATACTTAACCAAACCTGATAAGATAGATCAGCAACTAAAGGTATGGTTACCTAACATGCATACCTTCGGTCATGGCATTTACAGAACGGCTAAGCGTCGAGGTTTACCGCCCATAGCAAACTAATTTCAGATACATACTACTATCATGAGATACCACCGCTTACGCTTTGTAAGTGGATTATATAACACCCCTATAAAGGTCTGCCTCGTGCAGGCCTTTTTTATGCCCTAAATTTAAGGAGTCTTTACGACAGTAGTCTATCTGTATTATCAGTCGCTTACCTGTCGCAAGTTGGCTGCTTCTCATCTTCCTTTGTAAGGACTATCTAGAAGTCTTTACCGTATTTAACCCATTTATTTAACCCCTAACTTACTAAACACAGGAAATACTCTTATGGCACATTTAATCGAAAACATGGCGTACGTTGGCGACACCCCTTGGCATGGCCTTGGTAATCAGCTTCCTAAGAACCAGCCAATCGAGGTCTGGGCACGTGAGGCCGGTATGGACTGGCGTATTGAATCGTCCGATGTCAGCTACATGGCAAATAATGAGAAAGGTCAAAGCCTGATCATGCCTTTTGACAGCAACAAGGTGTTGTACCGCTCTGATACGCTTGAGCCACTTAGCGTAGTCAGTCAACGCTACCAAGAAGTACAACCGCGTGAGATCTTAGAGTTCTACCGCGACTTAACAGAGCAATCGCACTTTGAGCTTGAGACCGCTGGTATCTTAAAGGGTGGTCGTAAGATGTGGGCATTGGCTCGTACTGGTCAGTCTATGACTTTAAAAGGCGGTGATGTGAGTAATGGCTACCTGCTCTTAGCAACGGCTTGTGATGGCACTCTGGCAACCACAGCGCAGTTTACCAATATCCGTGTGGTGTGTAATAACACCTTAGCGGTAAGTCTCGCTGATGGTAGTGGCGGTGTGGTCAAAGTACCGCATTCTACCTCCTTTGATGCTGATCGCGTCAAGCAGCAGCTAGGCGTCTCAGTCAAGCAGTGGAACGAGCACATGTATGAGATGAAGCAATTAACCCAGCGCCGTGTTACTCAGGCAGAAGCAGCGAACTATCTCAACCGTGTTTTCAATGATCAAGATAACGACATCATTCTGTTCAATAGCGCTAAGAAAGAAAAGGACGCGGTGCCTAATGCTCGCGCCATGAATCAAGTGATGAGTATGTTTAACGGTCAAGGTCGCGGAGCGGATCTCGATTCAGCACGTGATACCGCTTATGGCCTCTTGTCTGCTATGACAGAGTACGTGGATCATGAGCGTAGAGCGATGTCGACGGATCATAGGCTTGATTCCGCTTGGTTTGGCGCAGGGGCTAAGCTCAAAGACAAAAGCTTAGAGGAGGCCTTTAGCCTCATTGCCTAAAGTCTATTGGTACGCTTAATAATTAGACCACGCCTAAGCGCGTGGTTTTTTTATGCCTTTTATTTCATTTCAATCAATTTATCGAAGGAGTTCACTATGAACATGATCGCACTAAACACCAGCACACCAGTCAGACGCGCTAAGCGTTTAAGCGCTAAGGTAAAAGCGCCTGTAACTGACAAAGTTAAAGATAAGAATAAGCGGATCGATCCCTCTACTACTGAGTCTAATACGCCGTTAACCCCTAAGCGCCTAGTTAATACTAAAGACTTAAGCCATGACAAGTGGCTTGAGGTTCGCCGTCAAGGGGTCGGCAGTAGTGATGCCGCCGCTGCTTGCGGTATTCATCCGTACCTTTCCATGCTAGAGCTATGGCTGATTAAGACGGGACGCGCAAGCTCAGACTTAGATGAGAGCATCGACGGTTATGCGCCACTGTATTGGGGCAATACTTTAGAACCGATGGTGGCTAAGTACTACCAAGAAAAGACAAGCAATAAGGTACGGCGGGTCAATGCTATCTTGCAACACCCTGAGCCTGACAAAGCCTTTATGCTAGCCAATCTTGATTATGCAGTGACAGGTAGCGAGGAAGTGCAAATACTTGAATGCAAAACCGCTGGAGAGCATGGCGCTGAGTTATGGCGAAATGGCGTACCGCTATACGTCACGTGCCAAGTGCAGCATCAGCTAGCGGTTACAGGCAAACAAGCCGCTCATATCTGTGTGCTGCTATGCGGACACGAAGCGAAGATCTATAAGGTTGAGCGTGATGAGCACTTAATTAAATCTATCATCGAGCAAGAGCGTCTGTTCTGGCAGTATGTAGAAACGGACACCCCGCCAACGCCTGATCATAGCGAGTCGGCTGCTAAAGCGCTTAAGCTACTTTATCCAATGCCTAAGCCATCGAGCAAGGTCGATCTACGAGAGGATAAAGGCGCTAACAAGCTGTTCGATAAATTGCTTGGCTATCGTGACTCAATAGCTGATCTAGAGCAGCGCCATGACCAAGTCAAGCATCAGCTGCAAACGCTGATCAAAGACAACGAAGTGGCTGTATTTAACCAAGGCGCGATCTCATGGAAGCGCTCTAAAGACAGTGTTGGTATCGATAGTAAAGCAGTTCTCAAAGCGCATCCTGAGCTACTCACTCAGTTTAGTAAAACCAAGCAAGGCAGTCGTCGCTTCGTCGTGCTAAGTGATTAAGCATGTATCTCATCAACCGATACATTAACAACCCACAAACGAATCAAATAAAGCGCATAAACGCCCACCCTCACAGGTGGGCTTTTTATTTGCTTCACTCATTCTATTAAACACAAGGAATACCACTATGATTAAAGGTCTAACCATAACCCCGCCTGTACTTGGTCGCATTAGCATTGGACGTGTCATCGTTAAGGACGGTAAGCGTCTGCCAGCTAAAGACGATCAATTCACTATTACCAGCCAAGTGCAGAATAAAGACGGCTGGATCAATCATCCCCTAGACGAGAAGCTTCGTAAAAGTAAAACCGAGAAGCTCAGGCAAATACCCGTACGTATGCTGTTTAACGATCCTGAGCTCAACCTTCGAGCGGAGTACACACTGTTCGATCGGCAAACAGGCAGACCGCTGTGCGTAGGCGATGGTGAACAGTGCCAACGTCGAACCAACAACGGTGTGGAGCAGCTGCCTTGTCCATCGCCTGATCGCTGTCCCTTAGCTCAAGGCGGAGCCTGTAAACCTTATGGTCGTCTGTATGTCAATTTAAGTGAAGACGATGAGCTTGGCACCTTTGTCTTTCGCACCACTGGCTTTAATAGCATTCGTACGCTTGCCGCTCGTTTAAGCTACTTTGCTGCGGTATCTGGTAATAAGCTGTCGTGTTTACCACTGCAACTCACCCTACGTGGTAAAAGCACGACACAAAGCTATCGTACGCCCATCTACTTTGTGGATCTGACACTACGTGATGGGGTAACGCTTAAGGAGGCGGTATCAGATGCGCAAGCGATTAATCATGAGCTGATCGAACATGGCTTTGATCAAGCGGCTTTAGAGCAGACTGCCAAGCAAGGCTACGTCGATTCATGCTTTGAGATCGATAGTGAGGAGGCTTTTGAAGTTGAGGCGTTTGATAGTCGCGACGGTGATGATCAAAGAGCCGAGGATCAACAAGACAACTCATTAAAGCCTTTGCCCATGCATGACGTGACAGGCATAAAGCAAGGGCTACAACAAAGCGTGACAGCGGTGAGCTAAGTGAAAGCCATAGCATAAAAAGGAGCTGAATCATTCAGCTCCTTTTTTTATGGGCTAAGCAAAAGCAGGACGCTATAGGATGCCGTAAAAAAATATAGGACTCGCTAAGTATATGAGAGGACACGCTCTCATTCACTTATAAGGAGATAATCATGGATAATTTAAATGCAGCACAACCAGTAATCGAGCAGTGCAATCATATACCACAGCTATTGAGTATTAAGGATGTCGGTCATTATACCGGGCTTAGCCGTTCGACCATTTATGAGATGATCAATGAGGAATCTGATCGTTACGATCCAACGTTTCCTAAAAAAGTACAGCTTACGAAAGTAAGGGTAGTATGGGTTGCGAGTGAGATTGCAGAGTGGATTAATGAAAAGATTGAGTCCAGATGCTAAATAATAATTAGCCACCTTGCAATGCAAGGTGGCTACATCTTGACAAACATAGTATTCCATCAGTTAAATACTGCACTAAGGCTTATAACTACTTTTTTTTATATTTGTTGAGATAGTCAGAGAATTGTTGATATGAGTCTTTCTGACCTAAGTTATCATTATTAACCAATGTTCTTGTTGTTTTATAAGAAGAGTCTTTCCTGTTAATAGGTGTGTGGCGTCTCCTAGGAGGGGGAGTTGTTCTTTTCGGTGGTTCATACTTTTTAGTTGTAATTTTTTTATTGCTAGTAGTTTTTTTGACTTCTCTCTTATAACCAAGCGTATCCGTCTGAAGAGATTCAATTTTTTTTCTGAGTGTTGAGTTAATATCTCTTAGATCATTAACTTTTATAACGCTGTCTACAGCCTCATTTTTAAACTTACGTATGTGTTCCTCTTTTTCAGCAATACAGTTTTCTTGGTTAAGAACAGTTTGTTTAACCCAGACTAGTTCGGCCTTTAACTTTTCATTCTCATGAGATAAGGCTAAGAATGACGAGAGCGATTTTGACTTGTGGTTTCTATTCTTACTGTTTATAGAGGTTGATTTAGTTGGAAGAGCTGTAGAACTAGGTCTTGTTACGCCTAATTCTGCTTCTAATAGCTCGCACCAATCGTGAAGTGTATAAAGGTCATTCTTTAGATGGTTTACTTCATCGTCTTTAATGCTTAATATTTCTGTAGAATACTCAGGAGAGTCTATTAATAGCTCAAGCGTTGCAATTTTATTACTCTTAATCTCTATCTCTGAGGCTAAGTGTTCGTTACGTGTCCGCAAGTTATTACAATTTTGAACCTGTGTATTCAGCTTGTCTTTTATTGGTGACATCTCACTTTTAAGGTCTTTGATTATCTGCTCTGATTTATCTAGGTTTCTTTGAGCTCTAGTTAGGCTCTTCTCTGTATTTCTCAATGAAAGCTGAATGTTGGACATGTCTTTATGCATAAAACTGACTGTACAGTTGGTGTGCGCTAAACATTTATTAAGATGGTCATTTTGTTTATGCGCAGTCTGTAACTTCTTATCTAGAGCAAGATTTTCTTCGTAGAGTTCAGTGAAGTCATCAAACTGAGGGTTGGTGACAATTTTAAGCACCTCGTCATATTGCTGAATCACTAGCGCTAACTCTTTCTCTAATCGATTTTTAATGAATTCCCAGTCCTTATCAACACTGTCTTTGTTGATCGAACTCACTTGTTGTCGTGTGTCTTCTAAACTAGAGTATAGCCGCTCTAGGTTATCTTCCATATATTTAGCTAATCCCATAATAACGACCTATACTAAGTTTAAACAATGGAGAGTTTTTTTGTTATTAACTTCAATATTAACTTAAGTTGGCTAAATTATGTAGGGTAAGTATTAAAGAAATAGCTAGACTCATGAAAAGAGTGAAGCAGGATCAATACAATTGAGCATCACAACCGCTTTACACGAAGATGAAGCGGTTATTTTTTTTGTGTTTTGCCTAACAATACACGCAATTGTTTAATCGTGGCATGAATGCTTTGATCGAGTACAGGTTTTGCAAATAAAGGCTCATAGCTTTTTGGCAGAGCAGGATTATCAGACAATTGCGGGTGTAATGCACTTTTACATTTTTGTGCAGTATGGGGAATGTTTTGACCTAGTACGCTTAGCAACATGCCTTCTAAGCATAACGGCTTTGAATATAAAATTGTAATACCTGAATCTTTAGCGGCTTTAATATCTTGTTGATTAACGGGAACATCGCTATCCATCAAGATGAACTTTTGGTCGTAACCAACATGACGGCTCTTTTTAACAGTGTCTTTAATGATATCGTGCGGTGAGCCACCACTTGAAAAATCCAAAGTGATTTTACTGCCAGAGCACCTTTCATGATAAATACCTTTCATATGACTCAAAAATGCTTTGTCATGCTCACCTTCGCCCATAACCAGCAAGGTGGTTTTGTTGACTGACCTAGTAGGTTTGCGCTTTGCCATAATCTAGCCCCTTATAGATTTGGTATCGCGTCAAACGCGCCAGCCATATACTTAGCATACAGATTGTCATCGTTACGAACCCCTTCCATCTCATCAAGCCGCCAAGCTTCTGAAGCCTGCTCATACTTTTCAACCAAGTATATTTGATGCTTATTCAATAAGTTAAATACTTCAGGCGTATGGCAACTAAAAATAAGCTGAGCGTTATGAGGGTTATGATGCGATGAGCGAAATAAATCAAAAATGGCAGGTAAAAGTAGGGGGTGTAAGTCGTTATCAAGCTCATCGATAATAGCTACGCCACCATGTTTAAGTACAGGTAGTATTAGGCCAAGCAAGCTATAAGCAGATTGTGTGCCATTAGACTCTTCATAAATCATAAGCTCAAATGAGTCATCACCGACTTTATGAACACCAAAGGGCAGCAGTACTTCTTGCTGCTTTCCTTCGTTGACCATCATTACGCTTTTTATATTAATCTCATCGATGCCCGTATCAAACTGACAAAGTAGCTTTTCAGCGGTTTGTTTTAAGCCATCATCCTTAGCAAACAACTCAGTCATCTCAGGTATAGACTGGCTAAGACTGCCAAGCCTACCCATTGAGACGACATTGGTTTTATAGCCTTCAAACATCTCAATGATTGCTTCTGCTAGTGGTTCATCAAGCAAATTGGCATAACTGATTAAGGAGGCGTTTTTTTTCACGTCATCTGCAAGCGATGGAATGACAAAACCGCGATGCTTATAAACCATCTCATCACCATCATAGTGACGGCTAAAAACGTAGCTAAATAAGCGACTGGTTTTTTTATATAGGGCTTCATTGATCACGCGGCTTTGGCTAAGCGTTAACTCGTAGCGATACTCCTCATAAACACCATCAGCATTTTTGAGTAAAAAGCTCATCTCAAATTCAGATTCCTTGTCTTTGCTCATAGCAAAGGGGCTATACGGGATATTGCCTTCTGAATCAAGGCTGCTGGTAGAGCCGCAGATAAACCAGCGCAAGAACGATATTGCTTTTAGCAGCTGTGTCTTACCAGAGCCATTCGCACCTAAGATCGCTGTGACCTTATTGAGCCGATACTGGTCATGCGCGGTATCGATGTAAAAGTCATAGTTAGACTCAGTTGGTTGCTTACCCAGCGTAAACGATACTTCAGTTGATCCTGGGTAAGAGTAGAAATTATCGAAACGAATATAGGTAATCATAGTTAGCCGTTTTTAACAATATTTTGTGGTTTATAGGCTACGATAGCATAATAATGATCACGTAGTATAGTTTAGCTTGTCAAGATGGTAATATTTTCAGTGTCCTCGCAATGCTTGATTCGAAGCTCCTTGAAACTGACTTGACCATTTTCGATCGCTTGCTTAATAATTCTCTGACGCACATTTAATCTAGCATTACCTGTTTTTACCTCAGCAATAATGATCTGTACATCTTCTACATCAGCCAACCCTTCTGAGCATGCATGAAGATTTTGAAAAATCATATAATCAATTGGTTCTCCTAAGAAGCGGCAATCAGATGGATTGTAAGGAAAATCAGCGATAAAGGGAGTGAATTGTTCACCGATTTGACCTTTTAGTACATTACGCTGCATGTTATTAGAGCGCTTTTTAGCGTCCTTAATTTTTTGAGCAAGCTCAACTTCAAAATCAGCTTGTTGCTGGGTTATCGCGGTTTGAATATTGGCGATATCACGCTCGCTTTGTAAAATAGTTTTGTTTTGCGCTAAGATTTTTTGGACGGCAAGTACCAGCAAAACGAAAGCAACAAGAATGGTGAGTAGTAGAATAGTATTGTTCATAATCGGTTCCTAAGTAAAGTATAATAAACGTGGCTAGGCATCTGGCTATTGTTTTGGTGTCATATCCATTTCTTGCAGTCGTTTCAAGACGGTGTCTGAAAAGGGCCTAAAGTAATTCCATGACTTGTATTTTTTATTGTACTTACCGCCGCCTTCGTTACGCCACTGCTTTAGTATTTCGATGACATCGTGGTTATAGGTCACACATTTCACTGACACCATGCCTGAATTAAATACCCTCACATCTACCCAGCTGTGCTTGATCGTAAAGCGATAAGTGCTATACCCCTTATCAAAGCTTTCATTGCTATCTTCTTCAGTGGTCTTTTGACAGTTATCAGTAGGTTCAACTGATAGAGTAGACGCTGTTGTAGTACTTGGTTTAGGGAATACCCATTGTTTATTACTCACACAGTCCAAAATATAATCTTTCGCTTCATTGCTTGGCAGCTCCATATCTTGTTTAATAATCTCACGCAAGTCGATCTCTATTGTCTTGATACCAAGCTGCTTAATAAATGCAGATTTATCCGCATCGATAAATGATGTTACTGCCACCTCGATAAACATTATTTCGTCATCGATAGTCGCTACTAGATCAGGTCGTATAGAGCCAATAGCTTGTTCTGTGACCAAATGATCAAACTGCCAAGTCTTGTCATCATCGTTTCGTTCGTCAGGTAATGCTGGTAGCGTTAAATAATTTTCATCCATAATGACTTGCTTGGCAAACTTGTGTAGGATACTTTCAGGGTGAATCGTACAGCTTTCTTTATTGCTAAGGTGTGAGAAATGATGCTCATTTTTCTCACCTTTACGAGCCACAACGGGCTCACCACATTCAAAGCAAAAACACATACAAGCCAGCCCTCGCTCGACTTGCTTAACATTGACGATCTGCTTTTGCTCATTAACAGCGATTGACATAGACATAGTTACCATCCTCTTGTTAGTTAGTTAGGAGTGAAGTAACTATGCGATGAAATTTGGCTTTAAAACAGGCTGCTATAGGGGTGTTAACAGGGGTTTAAACGGTAGATTTCTATGAAAAACAATCATTTAGAGGTATTCAATGAATTGCATAATCAGTTGTTAAACTATCCCCGTGATACGCTTTGGAATACGTATTTAAAAACTATTGTCAGTGAACAGCTTAGAAAAATTGAGTATTCGGACGATGGGTTTGAGCCTGAAAAGCTATCAAGGCAGCAAATTTATGCCAAAGCAAAAAATATTGATGAAAAAAGTATAGACAGTCAAACCGCCAAAAATGCGGTTAAAACGATAAAGTTAAAGGCGACTTTAAAAGCGTTTATTAATGATCAACCAGACTGTAAAAAGGCGTTTATCAATCTAGGGTATGAGCCAATAATTGTTACATCGGCATCAGGGGGTGGTTCGAAAAATAAGACTTTGCTATGGATGGATATTCAAACTATCGAAAGTAAACGGTCAGAGCAAGAGCAGATAGATAAGTTGACTACCGTTGAAGCTGATGGCGATATTGAAGAGGCTGAGGACTTAAGTACTATTACGTACGAACGTAAAGCCACATCCGATGTTAAACCATCATTATTTACCAAGCTGTTTTTTAATCAAGGTGAGCTTAAAATACTTAGCGTGAAAGGAATCTTTCTTATGCTACTACTGATGGCAGTATTCGTGTTCGATGTTTTGATAGCGATATACGCCTTTTTAGTGCTCTTACTACTGGATGATCTGCCTACTGTCAGCTTATGGCAAGCTATTTTGTTTAGTGCAATGATACCTTTTGCTTATATCAGCTGGCGCTACTTTTTCATGCCGTTATACTTGCTGCCTTATCATCGTGTGATTAAAGCGCCTATGTTTTTTGCCAACGTAAATGTTGATAATGCTGATATCGAAATGTACAGAGACAAAAACAGGCTGAACGTCGCTAGAGTGACAGAGTTTACCGCAACTTGTCCTATCTGCTCAGGAACAATCATACTGGCGCAAGGTAAGCCTGATCAAAGGCCACCGCTAGTGGGGCGCTGTAAGGAAGCTCCCCATGCTCATGTATATAGTTTTGATCGGATGACGATGAAGGGGTGTTTTTTGGGGGTGCCGGATTATTTAGTAGATATAAAGAATGAAAACTAAGAAGTAAAGGCGATACATTGGTGAAAAACTAAGAGGCTGTTAATATGGATAGAATTTTGATTAAGATAAAAGGGTAACTAATTGGTATGCTAATAGATAACGTGGTAGAAAAAGTATCTGATACTCTTATTAGCTCAATTCGAGATAATGACAAGCTTGCAGTAATGACAGGCCTCTTCTCTATATACGCATACGAACATTTAAAAGAATCACTTGATAAAGTTGATTCAGCTCGACTGCTATTCTCTCAAGCTAAAGGGTTTGATTATTTAAGCTCATCAGATAATGAGTCTCCATTTGGTGCGCTAAATGGTACAGCGCTAGAAAATAAGTTTCGTAATCAGCTAAAACAAAAGGCAGTAGCTCAAGAGTTTGCAAGTTGGTTAGAGAAAAAAGTTTCAGTTCGACTGGTTCAACAGGTTGGTGCAGTTCATCAACATGTCATACATGTTGATTCAATGTCTGAATCGGTTGCTATCAACGGGGCACAATTTAACGGTCAAGGTTTGGGTCTAACTGAATCTAAGGGTTTTGATATGATAACCCTTGCAAACGCTGATCAAGCCAAAGAATTGCTTTCTTTTTTTAATCGAGTTTGGGGTAGCAAAGCGCAAGTCAAAGAAGCTAAAGAGCTTTATCAAGCAGAATTAGCAAAACTCACTTCTGATCAAACACCACAGTTTATTTACTTCATTACTCTATATAGCATCTTTAAAGGCTTTATTGGTGAGCTGCAAGAAGATAAGATTTTAAAAGTCAAAACAGGTTTTAAAGATACTATCGTCTGGAATAAGCTCTATAAGTTTCAAAAGGATGGCGTTTTAGGTGCAATCAATAAGCTGGAACACTTCAACGGATGTATTATCGCTGATAGTGTAGGCTTAGGTAAAACATTCGAGGCACTTGCTGTAATTAAGTACTACGAGCTTCGTAATGATAAGGTCTTAGTGCTCTGTCCAAAAAAGTTGCGTGATAACTGGCTAATCTATACACAGAACGATAAGCGTAACTTACTTGCAAGTGACCGTTTCAATTATGATGTGCTAAATCATACGGACATGAGTCGTACCAGTGGTTATTCAGGAGATATAAATCTTGAAACTATTAACTGGGGTAATTATGACCTCGTTGTAATTGATGAGTCTCATAACTTTAGAAATAATAATCCTAAAAAAGATGGGCGTAATCGCTATCAAAGGTTACTTGAGGATATCATTCAAGCTGGCGTAAAAACTAAAGTGCTGATGCTTTCTGCCACACCAGTAAATAACCGTTTGAATGATATGAAAAACCAAGTGGCTTTCATTACTGAAGCAAATGACCATGCTTTGCTAGATCATGGCATTAGCAGTATTGAAGGAACACTAAGGCAAGCGCAAACAAGGTTTTCAAAATGGGCAGAACAAGATCCTGATGAGCGTACTTCAAAAGATTTGCTTGATTCAATGAACTTTGATTATTTTAAGTTGCTTGATATTTATACTATTGCTCGTTCTCGCAAACATATTGAAAAGTATTATGGCACCTCAGACATGGGGAATTTCCCTACACGTCTGCTACCGATCAACTTGAAGGCTTCAATAGACCTAAAGAATCAGTTCCCACCTTTAGAAGAGGTAAATAAAAATATCCGTAGGCTCTCATTAGCGTTCTACTCACCAATAAAGTACGTCAGAGTAGATAAAAAAGCTGAATATGCTCGAAGGTATGACCAAGAAGTTAAAGGCGGAAAAAGTGTATTTAAGCAGATTGATCGTGAAGAAAGCTTAATTCATCTTATCCGCATTAACTTATTGAAGCGTATGGAAAGCTCCATTCACTCATTCACACTAACGTTAGAAAAATTACTCACTCAAGTGAATGTGTTGCTAGAAAAAATAGATCATTTTGACTCTAATCTGATGAGTGAGCAGACAGAAGAGTTTATGGCTCCATCAATTGAAGAAATTGACGACCTCGAATTTGAATCTCCAGAGTTAGCCCCATACCTAATTGGAAATAAAACAAAGGTTCGAATTCAGGATGTAGATTTAATTAGATTTACTCAAGATCTAGAAGCGGATAGTATTTTTATTCAAGAAATCTTACGTGTATCTAAAAGTATAGATGCAGCACGAGATGCGAAGCTAACAATGCTAAAAAGTAACTATTCTGATAAATGTAAAAACCCAATAAACGGAAATAATAAAAAAGTAATAATTTTTACGGCATTTGCTGATACAGCGGAATACCTGTATAAAAATATTTCTCCATGGGCTGAGCAAGAGCTAGGTCTCCATTCAGCAATCATTACAGGACAACGTACAGAGACGACTTTACGTGGAACTGATGGTAAGAAGTTCAAAACAGACCTGAACAGCCTTCTTACTCACTTCTCACCTAAATCGAAAGAACGTGACAAAGTATTCCCTGAGTTTAAAGAAGAGATTGATATTTTAATTGCTACTGATTGCATTTCAGAAGGCCAGAACCTTCAGGATTGCGATTATCTCATCAACTATGATATTCATTGGAATCCAGTTCGTATCATTCAGCGCTTTGGACGTATTGATCGTTTGGGTTCAACCAATGATGTCATTCAGCTGGTTAACTTTTGGCCAAACATGGAATTAGATGAGTATATTAATCTTGAAGCTAGAGTTAGTGGTCGAATGGTCTTACTTGATATTTCAGCAACAGGTGAAGAAAATATAATTGAGCAAGATCCAAAAATAAATAAAGGAATGAATGATCTTGAGTATCGCAGAAAGCAGCTTGAACAGCTTCAAAATGCCGTCGTAGACCTTGAGGAAATATCTGGTGGTGTATCTATCACAGACCTCACTCTCAATGACTTTAGAATGGATTTAACAGGCTTTATTAGTAATAATGAGCAAGATAATACTAGCTTGCTAGAGCAAACTCCAATTGGTTTGTTCGCTCCTGTGATTATATCTAAAGAAGCATTTGAATCAGAATCAAGCCAGTTTGCAGGATTGCAGGATGAGGTTGAACCAGGTGTTATTTTCTGTCTAAAAGATATCAAGGGTAAAGTACAAGTCGAAGATAGCTATTCTCTCGCACCTTACTATCTTGTTTATGTCTCTGATGAAGAAGAGGTTTTACTCTCGTTTACTCAGTCCAAGAATATTCTTGATCTATGTAAAAAGCTAGGGTCAGAGCTAACCGAGGTTAGCCAGTCCAGTACAGCTTATCAAGAATTTGCTAACAGAACTAAAAATGGTAAACAGATGAAACATTATCAAAATCTTTTATCGAAAGCAGTGGCAAATATTGCTGGTAAAAGTGAAGAGATTGGTGCTGTGAGCTTGTTTAACAGAGGCGGAACAGTCTTGTCAGCATCTAGCACTCAAAACGTGAATGACTTTGAAGTGATCAGTTATATGGTTGTCTTGTAATGGAATATATAAATTTTCGAGCTGTTTCTGAAGAAAATGATCATTCTCAAGTTTGTGGCAGCTTGATAGACAAGGTATGTGACCACTTAAAGCTTCCTGAGTCTACATTCCTTGGTACGCGCATCACTAAAAAAATGCTCATAGATAACAATGAGCTTAGTAGTCATGATAAGAAATTAGTCACTGACCTTATTCAATCTATAGAATGGCGCAATACTCTGAAGCCAGACACAGTTAATATTTCTATATATGTGACTGAGACAGTTGAATACCTAGAAGTAGCGGTAATACGTGTTGTGCTAAAAGCTGGTAAGAAGCACAAAGACAGACTCACAAATATAACCAAGCTACTGCATACTTTAATTCCTTATCCGCTCGTTCTGTTGGTTGAGCTGCAGGATGAGTTAGCAATTAGCTTGGCTGACAAGCGGATTAACCAAGCTGATAAAACCAAGCTGGTCATTGAGCATATTTATAACAGCGACTGGTTGCATCCAGAAAAACTAAGTGCTAACGAAAACGATTTTCTTAATGACTTTTCTTTGGTGAACGTCTCAAGTCTTAATCATTTTGAGCTCTATCAAGATCTTATCTCAATGATTATAGGGTTAAAGGCCAGTAGGATTTCTGGAAATTACGAATCAAAGAACTCTTCCATATCTCAAAGAAACTATAAGCCTGAAGCACAAGTAGGTAGTGAAAAAATTGGCACATCAACTAGCTCGGATTTTTCTGAGAAGAGTAACGAAGATAAAACAGCTTTACTCCAAAAATTAGAAGGGTTGGAAACAGAACTAGCTAGTATCAGAAATAAGTTAAAAAAAGAAACGCAAATGAATATTAAGTTGCGTCTTAACGTAGAGGCAAAAAAGGCAAAGCAAGAAATTGCTACTATCAAAAATGAATTACAGTAGGGTGAGTCACCTAAGAATACAAGCTTAGTTATCTCTACTAGCACAGTGGCAGTGTAACTATAGACTAATAAACAGGCCTAAAGGGTATATACAGAAATGAGTGAAATGGAAAAAATTACTGGCAATAGCCCAGAAGCGAAAAGCTTAGACATTACACAGCAAAACATTGAACAGCTTAGGCAGCTTTTTCCAGATGTTTTTTCTGAAAATAAAATTGATGTCCATGCACTGACAGCACAGTTAATTGAAAGTGGTGGTGAGGTTATAAGCCCAGAAGAAGAGCGCTATAACTTTACTTGGAATGGCAAGACTAAGGCACGTCAGATTGCCCAAACTCCTTCAATAGGCACACTACGGCCTAGCAAAGAAGAAAGCGTAAACTGGGACAAGACAGAAAACCTATTTATTGAGGGCGATAACCTTGAAGTGCTCAAGCTACTACAAAAGTCTTATCATAAAAAAGTGAAGATGATTTATATCGATCCTCCTTATAATACTGGAAGAGATTTTATATATAAGGATAACTTTCAAGATAATATTAAAAATTATTTAGAGATATCAGGTCAAGCTGACCTTAGTGGCAATAAGTTAAGTACAAACTCTGATACATCAGGGCGTTATCATTCAAATTGGCTATCTATGATGTACCCCCGTTTAAAGCTTGCGAGAAACTTGTTGAAAGATGATGGAGTGATATTTATATCCATTGATGATAGTGAATACTCTAACGTAAAATCTATTTGTGATGAAATATTTGGTGAAGAGAACTTCATCGAACCTTTTGTGTGGATTAAAAAAACTGCTCCAAACAATGTAGTTATTGGAGGTGTGCATGAATATATTTTAGTTTATGCAAAAAACCAAAGCGAGGTTAATCTGAACTTACTACCTCGGGATATTGAGAAAGACAAGAAGTATAAAAATCCTGATAATGACCCTCGAGGCCGATGGGCTCCAGACAATCTAACCGCAGCTGCTAAAGGTGGTAGAGCTACCCCTAGCTTGATCTACGAAATTGTTAATCCTATAACAGAGCAGAAGCATATGCCACCTGAAGGTAGAATGTGGATTGTACCAGAAGATCAAATGTTAGATAAAATAAAAGACGGTTCTATATATTGGGGAAAAAAGGGTGACGGTCGTCCAATGGATAAGAAGTTTTTAAAAGATATACGAAACGGGGTTTCCGCCTCAACATTGCTTAATGATGTTGGGAGTAACAGTACTGCTTCTAAAGATTTAGCTAGTTTATTTGATGGGAATGTATTTTTCGAAACCCCAAAACCTGTAAAGATGTTACAGAGATTCGTTCAGCTTGGATTAAACGATGGCGACTTAGCTTTAGATTTTTTTGCAGGGTCAGCAACTTTAGCAGAAGCTATATACAGACAAAATATGGAGGATAATAAAGCGCGAAAATACATTCTTTGTCAGTTACCAGAGGAGTACCCTGTTGACTCTAAAGCATTTAAGTCTGGATTCAAAAAAATATCAACATTTGCCATCGAACGTATTAAAAGGGCTGAAGCAAAGCTTAATATGAAAGAAAGTTATGGCTTCAAGGTATTTCAGCTCGATGAAACAAATATTAAACCGTGGGACGCTAATTTTGATAACTTAGAGCAAGTTCTTCAACAAGCGACAGAATCCATAAAATCAGATCGCTCAAGCGAAGATGTACTTTATGAGATTTTACTTAAATACGGCATTGAACTCACAGTTCAAGTAGAGACTGAAATTGTAAATGGTAAAGAGGTCTTTGTGGTTGGAGCAGGTGCATTGATTGTATGCTTAGACGATGGCATCACAAGTGAGGTCGTTGAAGGTATTGCTAAGCTTAAAGATAAGCTAGATCCAGAAACAACTCAGGTTGTATTTAAAGACGCAGGTTTTGCAGACAGTAATGTAAAAACAAATGCCATCCAGATCTTAAAACAAGCTGGTATTGACGATGTTAAAAGTATATAGGAAGCGAAATGGAAAAAATTACTGGCGATAGCCTAGAAGCAAAAAGCTTAGACATTACACAGCAAAACATTGAACAGCTTAAGCAGCTTTTTCCTGATGTTTTTTCTGAAAACAAAATTGATTTTGAGACTCTTAAAGCAGTCTTAGGAGCAGAAGTTGATGATTCAGAAGAACGCTATAACTTTACTTGGAATGGCAAAATCAAGGCGCGTCAAATCGCTCAAACGCCTTCGACAGGTACACTCCGTCCTAGTAAGGAAGAAAGTGTAAACTGGGGCACGACAGAAAACTTATTTATTGAAGGCGATAACCTTGAAGTGCTCAAGCTACTACAAAAGTCTTATCATAAAAAAGTTAAGATGATTTATATCGACCCTCCTTATAACACAGGTAAGGATTTTGTATATAAGGATAATTTTAGAGATAACATACAGAACTACCTTGAACAGACGAATCAAGTTGATGGTCAAGGCAATAAGTTGAGTACAAATTCTGACACTTCAGGACGCTACCATTCAGACTGGCTTAATATGATGTACCCTCGATTAAGACTTGCAAGAAACCTGCTTTCTGATGATGGAGTTATTTTTATTTCTATTGATCATAATGAAGTTGGCAATTTGCTATCTATAGTAAATGAGATCTTTGGTGAGCAGAATATGCTCGGATTGATTTCAAATATTAATAACCCTAAAGGTCGTTCTGACGATAAGTTTATTGCTACTGCTAATGAATACATTTTAGTTATGTCTAAAAATATTGCAGAAGCAAGAACATACGGGTTTGAAGCAGAAGAGCATATAACTAAAAGATATAATAAAACTGATGGTTTTGGTAAAAAGTACCGTGAGATGGATCTTAGAAAGACAGGTGACTCAGATAAAAGAGAAGATCGACCAGATATGTTTTATTATTTTTATCATGATCCAAAGAGTAATCACCTTGAAGTTTCTAAGCGCAGAATCGAAAATACCAACCTAATCGAGATATTTCCACAGAAAGATGATGGTAGTGATGGTCGTTGGCGTTGGGGATTTGATACAGCTTCTGAGCGATTAAGTGATGTCTTTCCGAAATTTATGCCTACTAGAAAAATATGGGGCATCATGGAAAAAGACTATCTAGATGGTCGACCCCCTGTGACACCAACGTCAGCTTGGACTCATAAAGATGTTAATAGTGAGCGTGGAAGTGAGCAATTTATCGAGTTAGGCTTTAATAAGGAGGTTTTTTCAAGACCAAAGCCAGTAGGAACTATTTCAAGATGTATTCAAATTGGCACGTTACCTGATGAAGAGAGTATCGTTCTTGATTTTTTTGCAGGGTCGGGAACGACCGCACAAGCAGTCGCTTACTTGAATGCGAGTAAACAAAGAAAGTTAAAATATATTTCTGTACAGCTCCCAGAGCCTATAGATTTAAGTAGTAAAGAAAACACAGAGGTAATTAGATTCTGCGACTCTATTGGCAGTAAATATTTAATAAGCGAAATAACAAAAGAAAGATTAAAGAGAGTGAACTCTTTATATAGTGATAGATTATCTGATGATCAGAAAGGTTTCAGAGTGCTCAAGCTTGATGAAACAAACATTAAGCCGTGGGATGCAGACTTCGACAACCTAGAGCAAGTTCTAAGAGAAGCAACCGAATCAATTAAAGCGGACCGCTCAAACGAAGATGTGCTCTATGAGATTTTGCTCAAATATGGTATTGAGCTCACAGTTCCAGTAGAGACTGAAATTGTAAATGGTAAGCAAGTCTTTGTTGTTGGTGCTGGCGCATTGATTGTGTGTTTAGATGATGGCATTACAAGTGAAGTAGTCGAAGGTATTGCTAAGCTCAAAGCTGAGTTAGATCCAGAAACAACTCAGGTTGTATTTAAAGACGCAGGCTTTGCAGACAGTAATGTGAAAACTAACGCCATCCAGATCTTAAAACAAGCTGGTATTGACGATGTTAAAAGCATCTAAAGGATAAGTCATGTCTGAAATGAAAATAAAGTTTAATCCTGACCTTTCTCACCAAAAAGATGCGGTTAGCGCCGTTGTAGGTGTATTTGAAGGCCAAGAAACCTTTCAATCAAATTTTTCTGTTGCAAGCAGTGCTCTCAGTAATGAACAGTTAGGTCTATTTTCGAAGAATAATGACATTGGTGTAGCTAATGCGCTTAGTCTGCTACCAGAAGAGCTGTATGAGAATACTCGCAATGTTCAACTGTTGAACGGGCTCCCGCAAACAGAAACAACCAAACAAGCGCTTCCTAGCCTTGACTTTACTATTGATATGGAGACAGGCACAGGTAAGACTTACGTTTACCTGCGTAGCGTATTTGAGCTATATGAACGTTATGGCTTGAGTAAGTTTATTATTGTTGTTCCTTCGGTGGCCATTAAGGAAGGTGTCTATAAGTCTCTTCAAATTACAGAAGAGCATTTCAGAAAAGAATATAAAAATATTCAGTATGATTACTTTGTATATGACTCATCAAAGCGAGATCAGGTAAGGAATTTCGCTACTAATGACTATATTCAAATCATGGTAATCAATATTGATGCTTTCAGTAAGTCATTTACTGACCCTGAAAAAGAGACTAAAGCCAACCTCATTCACCGTACAGATGATCGACTCAATGGCATGAAGCCCATCGAATTTATTCAAGCGACAAACCCAATAGTAATTATTGATGAACCTCAGTCCGTAACTTCTACAGCCAAACGTAAAAAAGCGATTGCTAGCTTAAATCCGTTATGTACATTTCGCTATTCAGCTACCTTAAATGAAGATTTTAATAAACTCTATAAGCTTGATTCAAGAGATGCTTTTGAGCGTAAATTGGTGAAACAAATTGAGGTTGCTTCATTAGAAATTAAAGATAACCATAATCAAGCCTATATCAAGCTTCTTAGCGTTGATAACAAGAAGTCACCAATTACTGCAAAAATTGAAATCGATGCTCAGACCAAAACAGGTAAGTTACAGCCTCGTAAATCTATTACAGTAAAACAAGGTACCGACTTATTCGAAGCCTCTGGTGGCCGAGATCTTTATGAAGGCTATGTGATCAATGATATTTATTGCGAGGAAGGCAGCGAGTATGTTGATTTTACGAGTCGTGATGACATCATAGAACTCAATCAGGCTATTGGTGAAGTTGATCAAGACACTTACAAGCGACTGCAAGTATCGAAGACAGTAGAAGAGCATCTTGAAAAAGAACTGAAATTCTATCGAAAAATTACCACTGGAGTTGATCCAATGGATCACTCTAAAGTTCTTAGTCAAAAAGGAATTAAAGTTCTTAGTCTGTTCTTTATTGATAAAGTAGCCAATTACCGTGGGTACACTAAAGATGGTGTGCCTGTACAAGGTAAGTTTGCCAGTTGGTTTGAAGAAGAGTTTATAAAACAGCTTAAAAAACCAAAGTATCGTGTTTTATACCCTTCAGTATGGGATAAGGATGATGCTGGAAAGTCAATTATCAATGAACAAGCTCTCAAGGAATTGGCAAGCTCTGTTCATGATGGTTACTTTGCCCAAGATAGAAAGAAAGACGCCCTAGGAAATCCGTTGTTTGCAGAATCTAAGCTTTCAGCAAAAGGTGAAGGTGGTAAAACTATTGCTGATGAGTCAGCTTATAACCTCATTATGAAAGATAAAGAAAAGTTGCTCTCAATGGATGAGAAGCTACGGTTTATTTTTAGTCATTCTGCTCTAAAAGAAGGATGGGATAATCCAAACGTATTCCAAATATGTACTTTAAATGAGACCAAGTCTGAAACGAAAAAACGCCAAGAAGTTGGTCGTGGTTTGCGTTTAGCTGTAGATCAGTCAGGTGAGCGAGTGCCTTACGGTTTTGAAGTAAACACACTAACAGTTATGGTAAACGAATCTTATGATCAGTTTGTAGCTAAGTTCCAGAAAGAAATTGAAGAAGAAGAAGGAATTAAGTTTGGTGTGGTAGAAAAACATCAGTTTGCCAATATCGTAATATCCGATGAGCATAATGATAAAGAATTTCTTGGAGCAAAAAAATCAGAAGAGATTTATCAGCACCTTGAAAGTCATGGCTATATAAATAATAAAGGCAAAATTCAAGATTCTCTAAAAATCGATTTAGCTGATAATACAGTTGTTCTACCAGAAAGTGCAAAAGAGCATGCTGAAGCTATTCTTGCTACCTTAACTAAAGTTGCAAGAGGGTTAAGTATCAAGAAACATGAGGAGAAAAAGACTGCTAAGCTCAAGGAGAAAGAGGGTAAGCAAGTCGTATTAGGTGATGATTTTAAGGCCCTTTGGGATCGTATCAAGTATAAAACCACCTATAGAGTGAATTTCAGCGTTAGCGAGCTTGTAGAGAAGTGTATCAAAGAGATCAGAGCCTCTGTTGTTGTTTCTAGTGTTAAGTATGAGTCAAAAAAACGAAGAGTTGAAATTGCTGAATCCGGACTTCTCGTTTCTGATTTGGATTTAGAGGGTAATAAAGTCCAAGACAAACAAGGTGTGCTAGAGGTAAGCTTTAAGCTCCCTGATATTGTAACCTACTTAGAGTCTCAAACGAATCTAACACGTTCAACGATAATTCATATACTACTTGGTTTGGGTGATAAGCTCGAAGCATTTAAGAAAAACCCACAGCTATTTATTCAACAATGTGCGGAAGTCATTCGCAAACAAATGCGTTTAGCGATTGTTGATGGTATCTCGTACCAGCGCATTGGTGATGATAATTATTATGCTCAAGAGCTGTTTCAAGAAGAAGAGCTAACAGGTTATCTAAAAAATATGGTTGAAGCACACAAGTCAGTTTATGATTACATCGTTTGTGACTCTAATACTGAGTTTGAGTTTGCTGAGAAGCTTGAGCAATCAGCAGAAGTTAAGCTTTATACTAAACTACCTGCTTGGTTTAAGATTGATACGCCATTAGGCAGTTATAACCCTGACTGGGCTGTACTGATTGATAAAGATGATGAGATGGGTGAGCAGCTATACTTTGTGGTTGAAACCAAATCAAGCATTTTTTCTGATGATTTGAGAGCAGCTGAGAAGGCCAAGATTGATTGTGGTATAGAGCACTTCAAGGCTTTGAGCAAAGATAGCAATGGTTTAGATTTAGAAAACCCAGCTAAATTCGTGAAAGCTGATAACTATAATACTTTCTCCACACACTTTAGTTAATTAAATGACAATCGCAGATCATGATTAACATGGTCTTCGATTTTTTATATGCTCGAATATATCTATAAATATTAGGCACCCTTCGCAAACCTAAGACATCTAATAAATAGAGTTAAGCTGCCTGACTGATTTTCTGTATCGGTCTAAAGCCTTTTTAGCTAATATTATATCTCTCAATTTATTTAAAAATCGGGTGGGGTGCTTAAGCCTTATTCTTCAACATGGCTAACACCTGATCCTCTCCCAATTCTGCGATTAACGCTTGCAGCTGGGCAGTAGGGTTAGCTGTATCTTTAGTATCAGCTCTAAACTTAGCGGTATCCTTACCTTCTCTTAAAGCGTTTAAATAATCCGCCCACTTCTGCATCATCTGCGCCCGATCATCAATATACTCAAACCGACCATATGCCGTGCCATTAGGATCTTTAGTCGTATGACCCAATGCCATCTCAACAAGCACAAGCGGATACTTTAATTGCTCTTGTAAAATGGTCTTCGCTGTGGCTCTAAAACCGTGAGCACAATGTATGTCTTTATAGCCCAAATCTTTTAAACGCTTATTTGCCGTCGCATCAGAGATGATCTGATGCTTTTTTGCCGTCTGACTGAAAAACACATATGGAGTATGACCGTTAATTTTATGCTGCTCACGCAAAATAGCCACTGCTTGACGAGGTAGGGGAATCACCATGTCTTTAACCATGTTTACCTTACCTTGTCCTTTGAGTGGCTTTAGTGTCCACCTGCCAGCATCTAGATCAATATCAGCCCAACGCATACGTCTTAAATCACCATTACGCACGAACAGTAACGCCAATAGCCTAAGCGAGTTTATCGTGTTTAGATCACCTTCTATCGTCTCTATGTCACGCAGTAACTTAGCAAGCTGTTTGGGCTTAGTGATGGCAGGGCGATGACCATAGCTTGACTTAGCTAATTGGCTTTTAATTAACGCCGCAGGATTGCTCGTACAGAAGCCACGAGCACCCGCATAAACAAATACGTCACTGGCGATACCTGCGCAGCGCTCAGCCTTATCTGTGGGCTTGCCAGCTTTGTTTAATGAGTTAGCTTGAATGTCTAACAGTACCTCAAGCATTCTAGGCGAGCTGATCTCACTGATTGGCTCATCACCTATGTATGAGCAGATCAGCTCAAGCCGACCTCTTTTACGAATAAGCGTATTACTCTTTTGAGTTTGATCCAAGCTATCAAAATACTCCCAAGCAAAATGACTAAAACTATTGTTAGTATTGCTTAATAGTGTTTTCTGTTCTTCTTCACGATGATCTTTAGGATCGATATTACGGCTAAGCAGTTCTTCATAGTCACGCCATATCTCACGGGCACGTGCAAACGACACACTTGGATACACACCCAGTGAGATGCGTTTATTTTTAGATAAGGTAGGGGACTTATAACGATAGATCCAAGACTTAGTGCCATTTGGTCTGACCATAAGGTAAAGCATTGGATGATGTCTGACAGTCACTAGGTATTCTTTGTCAGCAGCTTTGTGGCTACTAATACTCCGATCGGAGCTAATAGGTTTGCGCTCTTCCATGACGACACCCTCAATGTACATTTAGAAACCAGTGTACATCACAGTGTACATTATATGCACGGATTGGGCTAGATAAGACAGGACAGTATAAGACGTCAGATACAGCAAAGCCCCTGATATCAGGGGCTTTGTCTACTCTATGAGATAGCATAGAACTATATAATGGTACCCGGAGCCGGACTTGAACCGGCACGCTATTTCTAGCGAGGGATTTTAAATCCCTTGTGTCTACCAATTTCACCACCCGGGCAAAACTTGTTTTATCTTAAGCGTAAACTAGCTGATAGACCATCTAGTTACTAGATAAGTGCTCGCTATTATAAGCCGTTATCTCAATAATGCAAGTCAAAATTGAGCTAATTTCTATAAATACCACTATCAATAAAATCTTGAATAGTTGAGCGATATAATTGGAGGCTGGGGTCGGAATCGAACCGGCGTCTACGGATTTGCAATCCGCTGCATAACCACTGTGCTACCCAGCCAAGGGTCACTATATTAGCAAAATTAATTCAAAATACAAGCTATTTTTTGGCTAAATTTTGCTTATTTGTCGTCGCACTCCTGCGAATACTAATTAATAGAGCTAATACAAGCAGTTAACTTGTTTTAATAAAAGTTATTAAACGATATCTTTATTATCGCGTTTGGCTCGCTTGATATCGCGATAGGTGGCAGTGCAAATCAATACTAGCACTGCTAAAGTAATAGCAGGCCAAATCAAAATATATAGGCCGTAAATAAAAGTGTTATCCATGTTGTCTCCTTTTTATGGCTATTTAATAGGGTCTGAGCAATAGCCGCTAAGTAAGTACTTATCAGCGGCTATAGGCTCACTACTGTATTTAGCGAAAGGTTGGCTGACTTTCATCCGTGTCAACCCACCTTATCCTAACGCTTGGGAGTAGGAGTTACCTTAGCTTTTTTGTCATAGTCGCCAACGCGTTTTTTGATCAAATCAAAATCGAAGCGCTCATTGCCCATAAGACTCACAATAGTACAGACAATCGTACTGACGCCATAAGCGGTTAAAGAGGCGACTAATACCATATAATCGCGCAAGAAACCCGTGGCAAATATCAACATCAAGATCAGCGTCACTACCGCGGCGCCCATACCTGCTTTGCGGCCTAAGAAACCAAAGACCATAAGTCCGATAACCACAGCAGCGCCAACGCTCGCCATCGCTTCAAAGAATAGCGCCGTTACGCCTGTAATAGGGATCAACTCAAAACGGGCGATACAGAAGAATATTAAGGCAACAATGACCGCAGAGGTAAACGCGACATTGGTGACTCGGTTCCAAAACACACTAGCGATAACCGGGAATACCACTGCGCCCCATAGCGCGCCGACGAATACTAGCATCACTAAGATGTCGAGCTTAAAGCTGGCAAATATCAGACCAGCAGCGGTGGCGACGATCATCGTACCACGGCCCACAAGCATCATCGTTTTGGGTTTGACATTGCCTTTTTTAGCGATGTTTTTGCCGTAGACGTCCGCCATCATAATCGTCGATAGTGCGGACAAATCAGAATCTGCCGTTGAAGATAACGAACCGATAACTAGAATAAAGAACAACGCAATAAATATTGGATGTAAATAAGTGCTGACCATTTGTGGAATCAGATTATTCATATCACCATTTAGCGGCTCAATACCGATAGTCAAGGCCATTAGACCTATCATACCTAGACCAATGACGATGCCTGCGTAACCGACAGTGGCGGTGACAAAGGTAGCTTTAATTTTGTCTTGATCAATGGCAAACAGCCTTTGGGTAATCGTTTGATTACCAATTGCGTACGCTAATACCGCGACAAAGAAAGGCGCACCTTGCTGTAAAAAGGCTTCTGATGAAAAGAAATCTTGCTGCTCAAGGGTTAGATTGGATAATCCTTCTACCATGACCGTAGGACCGCCCATGGAGAACAGCACGGCCGGAATAATCACTACCCCGATAGCCATCAAAGCCACAAGCTGAGCAAAATCGGTAAAGACTGACGCTCGAAAGCCTGAAGTCAGCGTATAGCTCAGGACGCCGATACCAGCGATAAGTACACCAGTCTGAAAGGATAAGGGTGATAATACTGATACTAGGGCGCCTGCGGCTGTGAAGTTGACCATCAAGCTAATTAAGCTGCCCATAAGATTAGATATGGCTAAAATCAATTGGCTTGATGAGCCGTGGCGGGCGTGAATAAGCTCGCCTAAAGTGTGACCGTTAGGGGCCAATTCGCGAAAGCGCATACCGAATGGGTAGATGAATAAAATCATCAATGCGCCCCAAAAGCCGTAATGAATCGGACCTGATACACCATATTTATAACCGGAAGTAGCCGCTGCATAGAACGAGGCCGCCCAAATCCAAGTGGCGGTCATACTAGCGGCACCCATACCGAAGCCAACACCGTGTCCTGCGACCATAAAACCACTGGTCGATTCTTTGTCTTTTTTGATCAGTAAAGAGAGTAAGTAAGTACCCCCATAAAAAGCGACTAACAGTAAAATAACGGTTAGCGCCGAAAATTGAAACAGTGACTCGTTTTGCAAATTTGCACCTCACTATACTTATAGTTCATGACATAACATGACATAAATATAAACGTAAAAAAGATAAATACCAAAGGAGTAGACCATTAGTATTTGATTTTTGTGTCAATAACCTAACACAGATGTAACCTCAAATCTATTGACCGCCCAGTTAGCTTTTAGCAGGGCTGATCAATAAATGCCCAATAATCTCTAATAAAGACTTTAAGGTAGATCCTAATACAAGGGTTATAAATAATAAGCAGAGGGGTGTTAAAAAGGAGGTGATAAACTTCGATAAAGGTATTAACGAAGCTTAGGAAGAGTGTTTTAATGGACGTAAGTGGGTAGGTTTTTGCCGGTAACAAAGGTACAATATCACGCGTGAATTATACGGATTTCCTTTTTTGTTCATCGTCAAAATTTTGGAGTTATCATGTCAAGTGCGTCAAACACTATTGAACCATCAACTGAGCAAAAATCCGCTACGCTGTTAGATGGCAAAGCGCTCGCTAAACAAATAGAGCACTCACTGAGCCTGCGCGTGGCTACGCTTAAAGATAAGACGGGACGTACCCCAAGCCTTGCGACGATATTGGTCGGTGCCGATCCTGCTTCCGCGACTTATGTGCGTATGAAAGGAAATGCCTGCAAGCGCGTGGGTATGGACTCTATCAAGGTCGAGCTGCCCTCCGAAACTACCACCGAGCAGCTCAAATCTAAAATTGATGAGCTCAATAATAATCCAGATGTGCATGGCATTTTATTACAGCACCCTGTGCCTGATCATATCGATGAGCGCGCGTGCTTTGAGCAAATCGACTTGAAAAAAGATGTCGATGGCGTGACTTGCTTAGGTTTTGGTCGTATGAGTATGGGCGAGTCAGCTTACGGCTCTTGTACACCGCAGGGCATCATGCATCTGCTAGCGCACTACGATATCGAGCTATCGGGTAAGCAGGCGGTGGTGGTCGGGCGTAGTCCGATCTTAGGTAAGCCCATGGCGATGATGCTGTTAAATGCCAACTGCACCGTGACGATCTGCCATTCAAGAACCGAAGATTTGCAAGCTCATGTCGAGCGCGCGGATATCGTTGTTGGTGCTGTCGGCGTACCTGAGCTCATTAAAGCCGAGTGGATTAAACCCGGCGCGGTAGTGGTTGATGCGGGCTTCCACCCTACTGATAACGGCGGCGTTGGTGATATTGAAATGAGCGGTGTGGCTAGTATTGCTAGTGCTTATACGCCAGTACCAGGCGGGGTCGGACCGATGACTATCAATACCTTGATTCGCCAAACGGTTGAGGCCGCAGAAAAGTCAGCCGGACTAGATGCTGAGCTAACAACTGGTGCGACAGGCTGATGACAACGTTACCAGATAAGTCATCAAAGCCTACAAGCGAAGCGAATATTAATGAGACTAGCTCCAATGCAGCTAGTATAGATGAAGTTAAAAGGGATAATAACGTCAAGCAAGATAGCTTTGAGACGAGCAGTATTGACAGGGTGCAACACTCCAAAACCGACGTCAGTATTTATGAGCGTTTACAATACCTTGGTCGCGACTTCGTCGATATTTGCCATTATGTGATTTTGTTTTTTATCAGCTTAGTGGTGGTGTGGACGGCGGGCAAAGAGTTTTTTTATATTTTCCAAAAAGGCTCAGCAGACTTAAAGGATATTTTATTACTGTTCATTTATCTTGAGCTTTTAGCGATGATCGGTATTTATTTTAAGACCCACCGTTTGCCCGTGCAGTTTTTGATATTTATCGCCATTACCGCTTTATCACGGCATTTAGTCGTCGATGTGCAGGCGGTATCAGAGTATTATCATCTCTGGCTGCTAGCGACTATTTCGGTGGCGGTAATGATATTGAGCCTCTCAATTGTAATTCTGACTTGGACGGCAAAAATGTTCGGTCGACCTGAAGACTACTATGACGATCATCAAAGTCCCAATACTGAACATCATCTGCCAAGCTTTAACATCAGAAAACGTCGGTAGTAAGCTTAGTTATGAGTCAGGTTCTTTTGGCTGAAATAGCTTCAAATATATATTAAGCTTTCAATACATATCAAAAAGAGCTCGTTGATGAGCTCTTTTTTTTAGCTTAGATTTAGTTCAGGATGTTTCACTTATCATTGAGTTAGGGTTAATTAGAGCCATTTCACTTTTTTAAACTTATAGTATAAGTAGCTACAAGCCGCAGCAATCAAAAACAGAATAACAAAATACGAGTATTGCCAATGCAGCTCAGGCATAAAATCAAAGTTCATACCATAAAGGCCCGCTACAGCAGTCGGTACAGCGAGTATACCTGCCCAAGCAGCAAGCTTACGTACCACCTCATTCTGTCCCATATTGACCATAGCCATATAAGTATCCATAGCTAAGCTTAGCATCTCATTGAGACCGTTAACCGCATCTAATGAGCGCAGTAGATGGTCGTTTATATCACGAAAATAAGGCTTAGCGGCATTAGGGAAGGCGGGTACTAAGTCACTTTTTTGATGATTGATAAAGAAATTACAGATATCTTGTACCGGCAAGATTACCGCGCGCATGTGTACCAGTTGTGACTTAATTTCATACAGGTTTTTTAGGGTGTCTTTATTAAACTCATAGGTAAAGATATTGCGCTCTTGCTCGCGTAAGTAGCTGCCGAGTCTATCGGTGATGGGCAGATAGTTATCGACAATAAAATCAAGGACAGCATGCAAGATAAAGATAGGCCCCATTCTTAGTTTTTCGGGGCGTAGATGACAATGCTCACGTATCGGTGCATAGGCGTTTGAGGGGCCAGTACGGATAGTGATTAGATAGTTTTTACCCATAAATATGGCGGTCGTGCCATAGCGAATATAATTGTCTTCGAGCTTGGCAGTTCGAACGACCAAAAATATCGTATCGTTATTATAGGCTTCGACTTTGGCACGTTGATTATCAGCAAAAGCGTCTTCTATAGCCAGCTCATGTAGATCAAAAGCATTTTGTACTTCGGCGATGGTCTGTAAGCTTGGCTCATAAAGTCCCAGCCAGATAAACTGGTTATTATTGGTCAAGGCTTTGCTAACATCGCTGAGGGCCAACTGGCTGATTTGCTTACCGGTCTTACGCGAGTAGGAGTAGCAGTTGACTACTTCAGCCTCGCTTGAGACGACGATATCTTCATAGCGCTCTGAGTCCGGGTCATAGACGGTCATGGTCTCAAGCGTATCTTCTGCCGTCGCGTCCGCATCACCGTAAATATAGCTATCGTAATCGACTAAGTTTAGCGGCGCCTCAACGCTGTCAGAGTAGATACGTTCGATATTAGAATCAGGGGTGATACGTATCGTCTGGACTGACGTCTCATCATCACGGTGCATAAACGTTCTTCTTAGTCGTTAAAATTAAGTCTTTAGATTAAAACCTCTATCTATCTAACTAAAGGTATCTTTATAGCATAAGACTTGCCGCATCTCAGACAATGCTTGCTTTACAAGATAACGAGATGTCGCATACCACCTATCAAATATCTAACTATAAAGCATAACGCTTTAACGTCTCAATATCGACGAGCGTCAGTAAGCTCTCATGGCAAGCTTCAAGCTTGATAGGCGGCGCTATGTCGAAATCTAAGGCTTCGACCCAGCGCAGCGCACAAATACACCAATAGTCACCAGGCTTTAGACCTGCAAAATTATACTCAGGTAAAGGGGTGATCAGATCATTACCACGGCTAGACGAAAAGTTCAAAAATTCACTGGTCATTTTGGCGCAGACAGTATGTTGGCCAACGTCTTGGTTGCCAGTATGACAAAAGCCGTTACGGTAATAACCCGTGATAGGATCAAAGCAGCAGCTAGCAAGCGCGGTGCCGAGCACATTGGTTTGATTGATGTCAGGGTTTGGATGATAATCTGTGGACATAAAAATTCCAAAAAAAATATGAGTTAGTGTAACACGGGTCTAGGGCGTAGGGATGAATCAATAAGCCAAAAACTACTCTATTATTAGCGTTTGATTATCGCAGCCTTACTGCGTTAGTAGCACACGACGGGTATCCGTCACTCTTCTCAAAGACTTCTGTTTATAGCAGTTAAAAAACGATGAATAATCGGAAGTAATCGCGAGTTATTCAAAAAAATTGTGACTAGTCGAATCTTAACGGCTATGCTAAACTAAATCCTCAAGTGCTGTGAGCATTTCGCATGAGTGTGTTCAAACACTTTATGTTATATGTCTTATATAGTATGTCAAATATTTGAAGAGCACAGCGATAGCTTTTATCATTCTTGTCTATTCATTATCATAATTAAAACGACTATACTTAAATCGGTCTAATACATAACGATCTAGATTTTAAATAACCTAAACTGAAAATGATTTGGTATTGAGATGACCTAGTTGCTTTATAGAATTGGGTCAGTGATAGTGCGTGCTAAAAATACAAACCGCTCATAAACTTATCGTATCGCGTTTGCGTGATAAGCCAAACAAGGATTCATTGTGTCTGTCAGTTCTGATTCTACTAGCTTTGCTCACTCCTCTTCGGCGATTCAGCAGAGTACCCACACGACACCTACAGGGGCTACTAATGGCCTTTCTTACTTGAGTAATCATGCCGCCGAAGTGGCTAATAATTGGCTGCTACCTGATGGTGTTGGCGATGTGCTATTTTCTGCTGCCCAAAAGCAGGAGGTCTTGCGTTATAAACTTATCCAGCAGCTGATTACTCATGGTTATCAGCCAGTCAGTCCTCCTTTGATCGAATATACCGAGTCATTATTGAGTGAGGCTTCAGAAGATCTTAAGCGTCAAACGTTCAAGATTATCGATCAGCTGACGGGCCGATTGATGGGCCTACGCGCTGATATCACGCCGCAGATTCTGCGTATTGACGCGCATCATGGCAAGGGTATCGCGCGTTATTGTTATGTTGGCCATGTGATTCATACGCTGCCTTCAGGATTATTTGGTTCACGCACACCGCTGCAATTGGGTGCTGAGATATTTGGCTGTGATGATCTAAAGGCCGACATTGAGCTAGTAGATGTATTATTTACTATGGTCAATGGCTTGAAGCTAAAAGCGAGTCTCCATATCGACTTAGGTCACGTAGCAATATTCAAACGCTTAGCTGATCTGGCACAGTTGTCTGCTAGTGATACCGATCAGCTGATGACGCTGTATGCTAATAAAAACCTACCAGAGCTTAAAAGGATAAGTAAAGCCTTGCCGATGGGGAACGATTTTTATGCGTTGGCGCGTTTTGGTCATGATATGACCGGGTTGCTGGCGAAGCTATCTGCTACTGCTAAGCAAGACCACGAAATCGCGCAAGCAGTCGACGAATTACAGCGCTTGACCGCTCATCTGCAGCAGCAATGGCACTGTGAAGTGAGTATCGATGTCACCGAGCTATCAGGCTATCATTACCATACGGGTATTGTCTTCAACGGCTATATCAATAGTGAGACCCAGCCACTAGTGCGCGGCGGTCGCTTCGATGGTATGCAAAGTCGGGATAGTCAACTGACGGAGGCTCAAGCCCCACGAGCCGCGACTGGTTTCAGTATGGATGTCAGTCGATTATTGGCGCATATTGAGCTTGAAGCGCCAGCGGTAGTGATGGTCGATTATGCTGATATGATTGAGGCCGATAGTGCGCGCCAGCAAGCGTTACAGCAGCAAGTCGAAAAATATCGTCAGCAAGGGTACCGGGTAATAGTGCCTTTGAGCAAAGACGACTATCCAGCGGATGTCACTCATCGTTTAAGCTTAGCCGACGAGCACTGGCAATTAACTAATATATAGTACCACTACATAGTAGTAGGGCAATGCGCCCTAATCTTTAACTCAATATCTGATTCAATCCATAGCTAAGTCTAATGTTAAGCTTAGCTTTTTAATTTAATAGTTGTTTATAACCTACTCAAATACATTACTGTAAGGATCTATCATGGGTAAGAATGTCGTAGTTTTAGGAAGCCAATGGGGCGATGAAGGTAAGGGCAAAATCGTCGATTTGCTTACCGAAAAAGCCTCAGCAGTGGCGCGTTTTCAAGGCGGTCACAATGCAGGGCATACGCTAGTCGTCGATGGCAAAACTACTGTCCTGCATCTCATTCCTTCAGGTATTTTGCGTGATGATGTCACTTGCTTCATCGGTAACGGTGTGGTCTTGGCTCCTGACGCTCTGCTCAAAGAGATGAAGGAGCTTGAGGATAACGATGTGCCAGTACGCGAGCGCCTACGTATCTCACCGAATTGTCCGCTTATCATGCCGTATCATGTGGCGCTTGATCAAGCACGTGAAGCCAAACGCGGCTCTGGTAAAATCGGTACTACTGGCCGCGGCATCGGTCCTGCTTACGAGGACAAAGTCGCACGCCGAGCGATTAAGCTTGCTGACTTGTTCCGCGATGATTTAGAAGAAAAACTACGTAACCTCATCGAATATCATAACTTCCAGTTGACTCAGTACTATAAAGTCGATGCTATTGATTTTGATGAAACCTATCAGCTCTGTCAACAGTGGCGCGACGAGATCAGAGGCATGGTTACTGATGTGACCGAAGATCTGAACCAGCTGCGCCTAGCGGGCAAAAATTTAATGTTCGAGGGCGCGCAAGGTACGCTACTTGATATTGATCACGGCACTTATCCGTTTGTGACCAGCTCAAGTGTGACTGCAGGCGGTGTGTCTACGGGTACAGGTATCGGTCCGTTATATTTGGACTATGTGTTAGGTATTACCAAAGCCTATACCACGCGTGTCGGTAGCGGACCATTCCCAACGGAGCTATTCGATGACGTTGGTGCGCATTTGGCTAAAGTTGGTCATGAGTTTGGTGCGACAACAGGCCGCGCGCGCCGCTGTGGTTGGTTCGATGCCGAGGCGCTGCGCCGTGCGGTAGTACTGAACTCGCTGTCAGGCATTTGCTTGACCAAGCTTGACGTTTTAGATGGTTTAGAAGAGCTACTGATCGGTGTTGGCTATAACTTGCCTGAGACTGAATGTGCAGGCGCCCATGATGCCGAATTCTATGAGTCGGTCACGCCTAAATATGAAACTTTACAAGGCTGGAGCGAGTCGACCGTAGGTATCACTAACTATGACGATCTACCAGAGAATGCCAAGATATATATCAAACGCATCGAGCAGCTTATCAATTGCCCAGTCGATATCATCTCAACCGGCCCTGACCGCGAAGAGACGATTGTCCTACGTGATCCGTATGATGCTTAAGCTATAAAAAGCCAAATAGATAACGAAGTCCCAATGTCTAAATCATACTAGACATTGGGATTTTTGTATTTAAAACCTGTCTATAGCTGATAGGGAGTTCAACACGCCCTAGTCATAATCACTGAATGACAATAACTAAAGATATTTACGGTTTAGTAAGACACAATCATAAATTAACCCTATCATTTATAGTGTTAATCATTATAATAGGCAGCAATCTTCCACTGAGGACAGTGCGCTCGCATTGATAACGCATCAGTCCATCGGTTTATTTAGCTGATTTAGTGTGATGATCACAGATAACTTACCCATTTATTTTTACGGCTAACTTAATCCATTTTATAGGAGCTTTTCATGGCTAACGAACGTACTCTATCTATTATCAAACCTGACGCAGTCGCTGGCAATCATATCGGCGCTATCTATGATCGCTTTGAGCAAGCTGGTCTAAAAATCGTTGCCGCTAAAATGATGCAACTTGATGACGAAAAAGCAGGCGGCTTTTACGCTGAGCACGCTGAGCGTCCATTCTACAACGACCTAAAGTCATTCATGACCTCAGGTCCAGTATTAGTATCGGTACTAGAAGGCGAAAATGCTATCGCTAAGCATCGCGAAATCATGGGTGCTACTAACCCTAAAGAAGCGGCTGAAGGCACTATCCGTGCAGATTTTGCTAGCAGTATTGATGAAAATGCTGTTCATGGTTCAGATTCTGCGGAATCCGCTGAGCGTGAAATCAGCTACTTCTTCAATGATAACGAAGTTTGTGCTCGTACTCGTTAATACTACCCAAATGGTTTAGTATTTATCAGTATATAAGCATTGCTATTAATCTTTGCTGTTGGGAGACTAGTAGTCAAAGACTCAAAACCAGATCTCAATAGCTTGATTATTATTAACGCAAAACGGCTTATACTCTATGGGGTGTAGGCCGTTTCTACTATCAGTTACTCATTTTAGCGTTTAGAAATTGAACGTTGAAATAACCTGTAATCACCCTAATATTCATTGTAGTTACACGATTATTATAAGCCTAACTACTATATCACCCTAACTACTAAAGGGCTTAGGTAACCGTCTAGGGTTCACAGCGTTAGCAATCCCTTATCAGCACTCATTATCAGTGACCAAGTAAAACTAGAGCTGATATAATAGCGCTCATAACGGATTGCTTATGCTCCACAATATTGCACGAGCTTTTTAGCTCAGGCAGAAAGGTATTTATTATGTCCATGGTACAAACTTCCACGCCGTCAGCTGACACTCAGAGTAAGACCAACTTATTAGGGCTGTCGCAAGATCAGCTTGCCGATTATTTTAAAAGTATCGGTGAGAAGCCTTTTCGCGCCACCCAAGTGATTAAGTGGATATACCAACACGGCGTCACTGATTTTGAGCAGATGACTAATCTGAGTAAGTCGCTGCGAGAGAAGTTAGCCCAGCATGCCTGTGTGACTGCGCCCAAAGTTATTCATCGTCAATACAGCGATGATGGCACCCGTAAATGGGTGTTTGAAGTCACCGGTGGCTCACTTGTTGAGACGGTGTTGATACCCGCTGATGATAGTAAAGTCGATGGACGTAAGACTTTGTGTATCTCCTCACAAGTGGGCTGCGCGCTTGATTGCAGCTTTTGTAGTACTGGTAAGCAAGGATTTGAGCGCGACTTAACTGCCGCTGAGATCTTGGGTCAGCTGTGGGTCGCTAACGCTTCTTATATGAGCGATGAAAATGACAGCTTAGAGCATGTTGATCCTAGCCTTTGGGAGAATAAAGTCACCAACGTGGTAATGATGGGCATGGGTGAGCCGTTACTCAATTATAAGCCGGTTGTCAGCGCTATGCAGCTGATGCTCAGCGATCATGCTTATGGTTTGTCGAAGCGCCGGGTGACGCTATCGACTTCTGGGGTAGTACCTAAAATGTATCAGCTGGCGCAGGATATCGATGTCGCTTTAGCTATTTCTTTACATGCGCCTAATGATGAGCTACGTAATGAGCTAGTACCTATCAATAAGAAGTATCCGCTAGCAGAGTTGATGGCCGCTGCTCGCAACTATGTGTTCGACGCCAATCCGCGCCACAAAAAACACGTCACTATTGAGTATGTGATGCTAGATGGCGTCAATGATAGCGATGTGCATGCTCGCCAGCTAGTAGCCCTATTAGGGGATTTACCAAGTAAAATTAACTTAATACCCTTTAATCCGTTTCCGCACGCCGATTATGGTAAGTCGAGCAATAACCGTATTCATGCTTTTAGTGACATTCTCAGCCAAGCGGGTTTTGTGTGTACGATTCGCCAAACCCGCGGTGACGATATCGATGCCGCTTGCGGCCAGCTAGTTGGGCAGGTCGCTGACCGTACGCGCCGCTCAGAGAAGTGGCAGCAAAGCATCAAAGACAGAAGCGCGCAAGCCGTTACTATTAAAGACAGCCGCTTTAAGCACGATGCTAAGGCTTAGACAAAGCCCCAGATAAAGCTTAAGTACAGTGATAGGGCAATAACAGAGCAATAAACCTTAACAAATAGCGTGAATGATTATTAAGCCGTTAAGGTAGATAAAAGGTAGACTAATGGGTTTTATCGGTATAAAGTCTTATAGATTCGATACCTTAGTACTTATTTTTAAAGTAACAATCTATTAAAATAACAAGGTACTAATGATGATGCTAGTAAGACCAAGGATTTAGGTGCTATGAGTGATGATAATATTAGTAAATCAAGGCGTTTGTCTATGACTATCAAACCCTATATATCGCATAATCCGCTAACCTCTCTAACTAAGTTGTCTAAGCTAAATCAATTACCTAAGCTAATTAAGGGCCGAGTGGCGATGGCTAGCTTGTCCGCTCTGCTATTAGCAGGCTGTCAAAGCACAACCTCTCCGGATTTGTCAGGCAGTACCCGTTATCAAGACTCAGCGCCAACAAGTAATAACAAAAACCTTGATAAACAAGAGATTGCTCGCGTTCGTACCTCACTTGCTGCCCAATATATCCGTAAAAACGAGCTAGATGCCGCCCAGCGCCAACTCGAAAAAGCTTTTGCTGCCAATAGCCGATACGCGCCAGCCTATGATATGATGGGCGTTTTATTACAACAAGAAGGCAGCCGTCTTAATCTTGAGAAGGCGGATGAATACTTCAAAAAAGCGATCGCGCTTGACGCAGATTTTGAACAAGCCCGTAATAATTACGGGGTTTATCTCTCACAGATGAAGCGCTATAGTGAGGCGGCTCAGCAGTTTGAAATTGCAGGCGCCGCCTTAGGTTATGAAGGCCGTATTAGCGCTCTTGAGAACTTAGGGCGCACTTATCTACAGCTCAACAATAGTGCTGCCGCGGCAAAAGCATTTCTGCGAGCGTTAGATGGCAACCGCAACAGCTTAGTTGCTCATATTGAGTTGGTTGATTTATTATTAGCCCAAAACCGCGTTCAACAAGCTCAGCGCTTGTATAATGAGACGCTAATATTGGTACAAGGGCAGGGCGTCAGTCCGCGTCTGCTATTGCAAGGGGTCAAATTGGCCAAAGCGCAAGGTGATAACAACCAGCGTCAACAGTTATCGCGTCAATTATTATCCGCTTATCCGTTAAGTGATGAAGCAAAACAACTTAAGACTTGGCTCAACAATCCAGAGGCACCATGGCAATGACCGAACCATCACTAAATACCCAACTCAATGCGCAAAACTCATTTGGTGCCATGCTGCAACAAGCTCGCAACACTCAGCAAATAAGCTTAGAAACGGCTGCGGCTGAGCTGTTTATTTTAAAACGTCATTTGCAAGCGCTTGAAAACGAGAATTTCTCTGAGTTGCCACAAGTCGCCTTTGCGCGCGGCTTTGCGATTAACTATGCCAAATATCTGCGTTTAGATCCTAATACGATCGCTAGCGCCTTCGATGCGGCTTATCCTAATGAGCTAAAAGACCGCTCAGCTACTAACGCTGAATCGTTACTGCAGCCGATGGGAACGCTGCAGCGCGATACTAGCAGCCGCATTCGTCTCAACCCGTTATTGATAATCGGGGTTATTGTACTCATTGTTTTGGCTTTCTTTTTATTTCGTATGGTGAGTAACGCCAGCCGCGATGGCGAAACAGCTGCGCCTGTGATTGATGATATTACGGCTACAGAGCAGGCTCAGGGCGCTGCGATAGTGACTGAGGACGAGGGCGTTGGCGCCTCAGGCTCAGCGCTGAATCTAGGCGGTGATAGCCAAAGCAATGCCACGTTAGAAGTTAAGCTGACCGATGCCGTCGATGTCAATATCACCGATGCTTCAGGCAATAGTCTGATGAATGGTGAGCAGACCAGAGGTAATTATACTTTGATAGGGATGCCGCCGTTTAGTATTCAGATCGACGATGTCGATAACGCCAGCTTAGTGCTTGATCAACAAGCGGTTGCCCTTGAGCAGTACGCGACCGGCAATCGCGCTATATTTGAGCTTGCGCCATAAGCGTATTGCCTCTGATATTTAGAAGTTTGTTCTATCTAATTTAAGTAAAGGATTTTGTATGTCAACGTCAACGCCTATTAATCGCCGACCTACCAAAAAAATACATGTCGGTAGCGTAGCCATTGGCGGCGATGCACCGATCAGTGTGCAGAGTATGACCAATACTGATACTTGCGATGTGGCAGCTACAGTAGCGCAAATTGAGCGCTGCGTAGAGGCGGGCGCGGATATGATGCGCGTTTCTACCCCAACGATGGATACGGTTAAAGCCTTTGGTGAGATTCGTAAACAGGTCAACGTACCGCTGATTGCTGATGTGCATTTTGATCATAAGATTGCGCTGGCCGTGGCTGAAGCTGGTGCTGACTGCTTGCGTATCAACCCAGGAAATATCGGTAGTGATGCTAAGGTACGTGAAGTTGTGGCTTGTGCTAAGCATCATAATATTCCGATTCGCATTGGCGTCAATGCCGGCTCCTTAGAAAAAGACATTCAGCGCAAGTACACGGAGCCAACCGGCGAGGCGATGCTCGAGTCTGCCATGCGTCATATCGATATTCTTGAGCGTCTCAATTTTGATCAATATAAAGTCTCAGTCAAAGCCAGCAATGTGTTTTTGACGATGGATGCCTATCGTTTGATATCGGCGCAGATAGATAATCCGCTACATTTAGGGGTGACAGAAGCTGGCGTCTATCGTACTGGTGCGGTCAAGTCAGCTATTGCTTTGGGCGGATTGTTACTCGATGGTATTGGCGATACTATTCGTATCTCTTTGGCTGCTGAGCCAGAGGAGGAGATCAAAATTGGCTTTGATATTCTAAAATCACTAAATATTCGCTCCAATGGCGTGAATTTCATCGCTTGCCCGAGCTGCTCGCGTCAAGAGTTCGATGTTATTAAGGTGATGACGGCATTAGAGTCACGTCTAGAAGATATTCGCGAACCAATGAACTTATCGGTGATCGGCTGCAAAGTAAATGGTCCAGGTGAAGCCAAAGAAGCTGATATCGGTATCGTTGGTGCCGCTCCTAAGTCCTTGGTCTACCGAATGGGTGACAAGAGCCACCTCATTGACACTAATAACTTAGTGGACGAAATCGAAGGTATGGTACGCGCCCACGCTGCAGAGCTCGCTAAGTCACGCGAAAATGAAATTATTCGTGTCGGCTAGTTACTGATAAAACAGTAATTGATGAAATAGCTACTAATTAAAATTATTGGCATCATCTATTTAAAAATAAAAACAATCGTATTAAAGTTTAAGGGTATAACCGCACCATGATTAAAGCTATTAAAGGGTTCAATGATATCTTGCCACAGCAGTCGGCAAAGTGGTTACACCTAGAAGCCGTTCTACAAAACGTGCTGAGCCGTTATGGCTACGAGAATATCCGTTTACCTATCGTTGAGCAGACGGATCTTTTTGCTCGCGCTATCGGCGGTGCAACCGATATTGTCGAAAAAGAGATGTACAGTTTTGCTGATAAGTCAGAGCCACCAACGCCTTTGACTTTGCGCCCTGAAGGCACTGCTGGGGCGGTGCGTGCGGTTATCGAGCATAATTTACTGCGCGGCGATACCCCTAAACTTTGGTATATCGGTCCGATGTTTCGCTATGAGCGTCCGCAGAAAGGTCGTTATCGTCAGTTCCATCAGCTTGGAGTCGAGAGCTTCGGTAGTGCATTGCCAGATGCTGATGCTGAGCTGATTGCCATGACTGACCTTATGTGGCAAGAGCTTGGCCTCAAAGACGAGATGCGCTTAGAGCTCAATAGCCTAGGCGAGAGTGATGAGCGTCATGCTTATCGCGATGCGCTGGTCCGTTATTTGACCGATAAACAAGAGCAGCTTGATGAAGACAGTAAGCGCCGTTTAACGACTAATCCGCTACGCATCTTAGATAGTAAAGAGGCGAGTACACAAGAGATATTAGCCGATGCGCCGAAGCTCGCTGACTTTTTAGGTGCGGAAAGTGTGGCGCACTTTGAACAAGTACAGACATATTTGACTGAGCTTGGCATCGATTTTGAGATTAACCCGCATCTAGTACGTGGTCTTGATTATTATAACAAGACAGTCTTTGAGTGGGTCACTGACAAACTTGGCAGCCAAGCTACGGTTTGTGCCGGCGGCCGCTACGATGGTTTGATCGGTCAATTAAAATCAATGGATAACAAAGGCGATAATCAAGATAGTAAGCCTGTAAAGTCTGAACCTGCTGTTGGTTTTGCCATGGGTCTTGAGCGCTTATTGTTATTGATAGAAGCGGTGGCGCCTTTTGCAGAAGATTCTGCTTGTGATGTCTTTGTCGTAGCGCATCCTGAGGTGTATAGTGCCGGTATCGCTTATGCCCAAAACCTGCGCTATACGCGCTCAGATCTGCGTGTAAAAATGGCTAGCGCCACAAGTCTAAAATCGCAGATGAAAAAAGCGGATAAGTCAGGTGCCGCGCTAACAGTGATTATCGCGCAGCAAGAGCTCGATCAGCAAACGATTAGTATTAAAGATATGCGTAATGGTGAGCAAAAAAGCGTTCCTCAAGATTGGTTGGCTGATAGTGCCCACTTTTTGGGCCAGTAGTTTTAACTCAGACATTTATAAAAAACACTTTCAATATAATACTCATTATAAATTTCATCAGGTAAATACCCATGGCTTTGAATCCTAGTTCGCCAAACTCAGACAATTCGATGCAAGCGCTAAAACAGCATGGCGGCAATATTGTCACTATTATATTGTTAGCGTTGGCTGGCTATTTTGGTTGGACTTATTGGCAAAATAACCATGCCCGTGTGGATACCGTAGCCGCCGATCAGTATGCTGATATTCAGCTGTTAAATGAGCAAGTTAGCTTAGCAGCGCAAAATCCAGACTTAGAAGACGACGCCCTAGCGGCGCTGAGCGAAAGCCGGGATCAGCTCAATAGTGATATTGATAGCTTAGTTGGTGCTCATGGTGATTCAGTGTACGCTTGGCAAGCACTGATGATGAAAGCGCGGATGCAGATGGATAATGACGATTTTGCAGGCGCGACAGCCAGCCTTAAGCAAGCGTTAGCTATTGATTTGGATGACGCTGGCCTAAAAGCCATCACGCGTCTGCGTTACGCGCAAGTATTATTAGCGGCTGATGAGCTAGAAGGGGCATTATCTGAAGCTAAAAGCGATGTGCCAATCTCCTTTGAAGCGAGCCAACAAGAGCTACTAGGTGATATTTATCAAGCGAAAAATGATAAAGAAGCGGCTATTAAAGCTTATAATAATGCCTGGAGTCTGATCAGTGAGCGTAATGAGACGCGTGCGGTACTGGCGCTAAAAATGGAGAGCTTAGGTATCTACCCTGAGCCCATCGAAGCTCAAGATAGTCTTATCCAGCAGCCAGCTGTACCGCAAGAATTGACGGTAGATAATGCTGTGATGACTGACAATGACAGTGCTAATAACGAAGTTAATAGCAGTAATGAGAGTAACAACAGCAATAACAGTAACAAGCCTGAATAATAAGTGCAGTAAATAAGTCATATTAACTGCGCTTTAGACGTTTAAAAAGTTTATTTTTAACCCTAATTATAGTAGTGGCTGTGCAATAAAGACTGATATTATCTTTAGCTACAGCTTCTTATTGACCGTTAATTTTTTGTAGTGAGAATACAATGACCCGATCTGTTCGTGCAAGCCAGACTATAAAAAGCAATACCCTAAAAAAGACTGCTATGCAAGTGGCAGTAGTGGCTTTGATGGCTACCGCTGCTGTGGGCTGTAATCGCGGTATAAAGCCAGTGGTCAATGATCCTGTCAAGCTAGTGCAAATTGCGCAGCCGATCAGTGTCTTGCAGCCGGTATTCAGTGTTGATGCAGGCAAAAACGCCAGCAAAAAAGATCCGCTGGATTTACAGGTTGGCTATGAAAATGGTCAGATGGTCGTTGCAGGGCGTGGTGGTGATCTAACAGGCTATAATAGTAACGGTCAGCGCTTATGGTCGTTTAACGTTGGTGAAGAGATTACGGGCGGGGTCGCTTTAGATGCCTTTAGTCAAACCGCCGTTGTCAGTACTCGTGGTGGCCAGATTATCGCGGTCGATAGTGTCACTGGTGCGAAACGCTGGCAGAAGCAGCTGTCAGGATCGGTATTGGCGCCTGCACTGATTACCAATAACCGCGTTATCTTATCGGCGAACGATGGTTTTCTGCACGGTTTATCGCTACAGAGCGGTCAATCGGTTTGGCAGTTTGCGACTAGACTTCCTACCATTAGCGTTCGCGGTGCTGCTGAGCCAACTTTATTAGATGATAAAACTGCTTTGCTCGCTACCGCTGATGGTCGTCTGCATGCGATCACTCTGGATAATGGCTTGCCAAAATGGTCGCGCCGTATCGGTATCGGTACCGGTAGTAGTGAAGTGGAGCGTATGAGCGATGTCGATGGTCAACCTGTCATCGATAATGATCAGCTATTTGCGATCAGCTATAGTGGGCAGTTATTAGCTATCGATTTGGCTTCTAGAGAAGTTATGTTTGTCAAAGAGCTTGCTAGCCTCAAGTCGCTTGCGGTCAACAGCCAGCAAGTTATTGCGACGAGCTTAGAGGGCAAAGTAGTAGCCTATGATCGTCGCACCGGTGAGGTATTGTGGGAGAGCGAGGAGCTTGCCTATCGTAAGCTTACCAATCCTGTAATGATTGGTGATTATATTGCTGTCGGCGACTTGGATGGTATTGTCCATTTGTTTGACCCAGCGACAGGATCTATCGTAAGCCGGGTTGAGACTAAAGGCGCGCTAAGTAGCTTACAAGTGGATGGCACGCGCTTAATGACTCAAAGTAAAACGGGTCAAGTGGCGATATGGCAGCTGCCAAGATAAGTCTTTGCTGACTAGTGCCGTTGCTATGAGCTAATATAAGCTAAGCCATAAAAACCTTGTACTCTATAAACGCTGCTTGTTCAGCGTTTAGTGCTTTTTATTAAAGCTTGTTTAAAGACGCGATTTAACGTACTCTTGCGCCCTGTTGATGGACTGCAGCGGAATCATGACAGCAAGTATTGAGTGGTTTGCGGAGTGCACTAGAGTCGTTGGGGTTATTTTTAACCTAGTTATTGTATATTATTTATTATCATCATTTATTTAAGTCTAAGATAGTGGGTAGTCTATGGCTGCTGTTATTATCTACTACTGACTATTATCGAGAGTAACCCATGAGCATCAAGCCTGTAGTGGCTTTAATCGGTCGCCCAAACGTAGGTAAATCTACCTTATTTAACCAGTTCACTAAAAGTCGCCAAGCCTTGGTCGCTGACTTGTCAGGACTCACTCGTGATCGTCAATACGGTGATGCGGTGTATGAAGACAAAGCTTTTATCGTAGTAGATACCGGCGGTATTGGGGAGGCTGATGACGGCAGTGGTAATATCGATGACTATATGTCTGAGCAGTCGCATACGGCTATTCATGAGGCTGATATCATCGTCTTTGTCGTTGATGCTAGAGCTGGCATGATTGGCGCTGACGCTGAGATTGGTAAGTTTTTACATACCTTAGGTAAGCCTGTCTACGTCGTTGCAAATAAAGTCGATGGCGTGCATGATTCTGCGCCGGCAGAATTTTATGCTTTAGGCTTAGGGGAGCCATTCCCTATGGCTGCCAGTCATGGACGCGGAGTTGGTAATTTGTTAGAGGTGATTACCGCTGACATGCCAGAGCAAGAAACTCTACAAGAGCCAGATGGTCTTAAGCTGGCGATTATTGGTCGTCCTAATGTCGGTAAATCAACGCTAGTCAATAGACTGCTCGGTGAGGATAGAGTAGTGGTCTATGATATGCCAGGTACTACGCGAGATAGTATTTATATCCCTTATGAGCGCGATGGCAAAAACTATGTACTTATCGATACTGCTGGCGTGCGTCGCCGCGGCAGGATCGATGAAAAAGTAGAGAAGTTCTCAGTTATTAAAACTCTACAAGCTATCGAAGATTCAAACGTGACGGTGATTGTCATTGATGCGCAAGAAGGCATCGTCGATCAAGATCTGCATATGATTGGTTATGCCCTTGATGCTGGACGCGCGTTGGTCGTAGCGATTAATAAGTGGGATGGTTTGAGTGTTGAGCAAAAAGACTATATTAAGATTGAGATGGATCGCCGCTTCAGCTTTATTCCTTATGTTAAAGTGCATCTGATATCAGCTCTGCATGGTACTGGTGTTGGTAATCTTTATCCCTCTATCCTAAAAGCCTATAAATCTTCTATGTTTGAGGTGTCCACCAACCGCTTAACACAAATACTGCAAGATGCTGTTGCCGCTAATCCGCCGCCTACCGTTTCAGGTCGCCGTATTAAGCTGCGTTATGCTCATATAGGTGGACATAATCCGCCGGTAATTGTGATTCACGGTAATCAAACCGGCTCATTACCTAAGAGCTATCAGCGCTATTTAGAAAACCAGTTTCGCCAAGTATTCAAGCTTGAAGGCACCCCATTGAACGTCGTCTTTAAGCTGAACGAAAATCCTTATGCGAATAAGAGCGACACTCCTACCAAAGCCAAAGCCCAGCAGCTCAAACAGCGAGAGCGTAATCGCGCACATAAGTACACCTCACGCGACAAAAAAAGCGATAAAAGAAATAATAACAAGCGTTAATCATTGCTAATGATGCAAGCTTGTTGATAAATAAAGAGCGTTCGTTAAGGCAAGGAGTAATTCGTATTCCTTGCCTTTTTATTTTATGATAGAGCGTTATAACAGATTCATAACTAAGCGCTGTATCGTCAGCGACTAGACCTCTAAGCTCTTTAACTCAAGTGAGTAATATGAGTAATCCCTCATCAGCGACTGTTTCTTTTCTTATTCGGCGCGCGGTTTTTCAGGCCGTCTTGCTGATTTTTATTGTGATGTGCTTTTTGTTCTTCTATTATGGCTTTGTGCAACATTATAAGCAGCAACGTCTGCAAGTGCAGCAGCTATCAGAGCTACTCGTGAATAGTGCTTCGACAGTAGATGGCGCAAGCTTAGTGGCACAGCAAGTTGATATCTTGCTAGCCGAAGATCCTGCGTTGAGCAGTATAGTGTTTTACTCTTCTGACTCACCTATATTAGCGCTTGATAAAACCGATATCGAGCAGCAAAATCGTGATTGGTATAACGCTTGGTTTGCCGATAGTATTAGCTTTAATGAGCCGATTACCAGTCGCTATCTGAGTACGAGCAGCTACTATGTTCCCTCAGCCACAAATAGTAATGAAAATACTGACGGTGAAGTAGAAAATACAGGCGTTGAAGATAATAATACTCTAGGGGCGCAGGATGTCTTGATCGGCTACCTTAATATCACTTTAGATATTCATAAGTTACGAATGGAATGGTTGTATCAAAACGCTTGGCTATTATTTATTATTATTGGAGCGACGATTATTGGTTTGTTGTTATTACTGCGCCGTTTAACTTGGGTCGCTGATGGCGTAACGGAGCTGGCAAAGGTGTGTCAAATCGTTGTCAGTAACCCGGACGTTGAGCAGCTACCAGTGATCCAGCAACGTTTGAGTTTTAAAGAAACTAGAGATATTAGGCTGGCGTTAGTAAGTTTATTTAATCGCTCAAAAGAGCTGAAAAATAAACTTGATTCTTTAGCAGCTTTTGAGCAACAGTTACATAATAAAGATCTGTCTCTCAATACTCAGCGCAATAATTTTCAGAGTATGATTACGCATGAACTCAAAACCTCGCTGAATGCTATCACGGGTGGTTTACAGCTATTAGAGAGCCAGTACGCTAGTGCAGAGCAAAAAGATACTTTATCAATTATTCACAAAGGCAGTCAACATTTGGAAGCGACGATTGAGCAAATTATCCAGCTCAATAAGATAGAAAAAGGTCAGATGATTATCCATATTAGTGAGTTTAATCCCTTGCAGCTGCTATCAGATTTATTTTCTGAGTTTGAGGAAGCGGCAAAACAAAAAGGACTTGAGCTTACCAGTCGTATTCATCACATCGATTATAAGCTTGAGGGCGATGCCAATAAAATTAAGCAGATAGTATCAGCTTTGCTTGAAAACGCTATTAAATTTACTGACAGTGGAGAGGTCAGTGTTGAGTCGCAGTTAACGCATTTTAATACTAGTGTTCGCTGGGAGATTAAAGTTAAAGATACTGGTATTGGCATTGACAACAGGTATCTAGAAGATATTTTCACGCCATTTTTTCAGGTTGATCCTAGTCGTACTCGGCGCTACGAGGGCGTAGGGGTGGGTTTACCGGTGCTCACACAGATGGTTCAGCTGCTTGGAGGGTTTATTGACGTCACGAGTGAGCCAAAAGTGGGCAGTCAATTTACGGTCATTCTCCCTATACAAAGCGCTTATCAAAGTCAGTCGCGATATTCGCAAAAACCATTAGCAGGATTAAACATCCTTTATTATTATAATGAGGAGATGGGTGTGTTAGCCGAGCAGCTGCGCGGCTTTGGTACAGAAATCAGTGGCGAGCAGCATGAACTATCAGTGATACAAAAGCTTAAAAAGACTAAAGTCGATATGGTGATGATTGCTCAAGAGGTGCTGCCAGAAAAAGCTATACAGATGGCGCGGCTGATTCGTGCTGAGGAAAATTACTATCGGGTATTGATCATTTACTGGTATCCGCCGCACAAGCAAGACATTTTAGATAATTTCGAATACTCATTGAAAGCTGCGGGGGTAGACTTCTGTTACCCCGCTACTGAAGACAGTAAAGCGCTTTATCAGCTGATTAAAAAAGACGCTAGATACTGATTCATAAAAACCAAGTATTATAAATACAAGTCTTTAAAAAATAACAGTATAGCGTCTATCGTATTCGAATGCTTTATTACAATCAGCGGTTATCGACTAGAATAAGTTCTGCGCCCAGCGTACCACATGCTGCCACATACGACTAAAGAAGCCCGATTGTTCTACATCATTAGTAGCGATGATAGGAACCGAAGCCACGGCTTTTCCTTCAATGACTGCCATCATTTTACCGACTTCCTGACCTTTGGTGATAGGCGCTTCTAGACTCTCTGGAATATCAACCACCGTAGTGATCTTATTCTTTTGCGTCTTAGTCGTTAGTATTTTCAGGTTATCACTGATAGCCAATTCGACTTCTTCCGCTTCACCGAACCAAACAGGTATCTTGCTGACAAATTGGCCAGCAGGGGCTTTGGTGACGGTAGTAAAGTGACCATAACCCCAATTGAGTAACTCACGCGACTGGTCAGCACGGGCCTGTTGGCTTTCTGTACCCATAATTACCGAGATTAGACGCATACCGTCACGATTGCTTGATGCGACTAAACAGTAACCTGCAGCATCAGTATGACCGGTTTTTAGACCATCGACAGTGGAGTCTGTAGCTAGGAGAGCGTTACGGTTGCCTTGAGTGATGCCATTATAGGTAAACTCTTTTTCAGCGTATATACTATAGTAATCACCGCTGTTCTTTATGATAGCGCGAGCAAGCTTAGCTAAGTCCAAAGCAGAAGCTTCGTGACCTTCATCTGGCATACCAGTAGAGTTCACAAAGTTGGTATTTTCCATACCTAATTTTTGCGCTTGCTCATTCATCAAAATCGCAAACGAAGCTTCACTACCAGCGATGTGCTCTGCCATAGCTTTTGAAGCATCGTTACCTGATTGGATGATGATTCCGCGTAGCATATCGATAACGCTGGCTTTTTGATTCACCGGTACGTACATACAAGACTGGCTGCTACTGCCGCGGCACCAAGCATTCTGGCTCATAAGCACTTGTTCATCTTCGCTCAAGTCGCCTGAAGCCAGACGTTGCTCGATGATGTAACTGGTCATCATTTTGGTCAATGAAGCGGGTGGCAATGGCTGGTTGGCGTTTTTTTGTGCCAGTATCTCGCCAGTATTGTAATCCATCAATACATAGGCTGTATTGTCCATTGTCGGTGGTTGGATAGCGGCATTGGCGGCTACTGCCCCAAGCGAAACACTAACACCGATTACTAATTGTACAAGCTGTTGTTTTACACGCTTAACTGTCATAAGTTGTTACACCACATCATAAAACCAAAAGTATCTATCGTTAGCAAAACAGCACAACCTTCTGCAGGCCGTTTTTAATAGACCGTAAATGAACCCTTATCATAAAGATAAAATGCGTATAAAACACACAAATTCAGCATAATAAGGTCGATAAAGCAAAGAGGATTGACTTATTGTTAGGGAGTCCTAAAAAAGTCTTGTCAGGGCTATCATAGCTCCATAATTACCGTAGTGATAGCAGTGATAACGACTGACGCTAGCAAGAATAATCTAAAAATCTATAAGCAGCAATAGCAGATAGCAGTATTGATTAAATTTATAAGGTTTAATCGCTGAGGCCAAAGCACTATCGATATTCTATTGAGCTAAAAATAAAATTTTGTCTATTGTGTATCGTCTAAAGTAGATCAGTCCGCTACAAAATAAAAAAAGCTTGCAGCGCGGCTCAAGAGATTGAGGGTAGCGCTAGCAAGCTTCGTTTCGTACTCGTCAATTTGGCAATCACTAATAAGGGTGCTAAAAATATAAATAATCACTAGCCCAAAATGAGGTTTATCTTAGAAATATTGTGTTAGAGTCATTGAGCCTCAAAGCCATTAGTAAGGAGCATCGGCTAAGTCTTGACAAAGCGCCTTATTTTCACTTTTTGAGAAACCCATCGTCCAACTGCGAATACCTTGTAAGATTTGACGATAATCTTGCTGAGTAGACAGGTATTGAATAGCCGCTTTAGGGTCTTCTAATGTGGGCATCAGCTCTTGTAGCTGTACATTATAAGACTTATAAAAACGCTGTTTTTGCTTGCCATTGAGCATCGAGGGGCAGATCTCTGATAGGACTTGCATGACCGCAATTTCATGCTTAGTAATACTCATGCCAGACATATCAAGAGGAATAGTAGTGGCTACATTATCTGCTGCTTGGCTAACTTGAGACAACATCGCAGCGGACATGATAAGACTGGCAATGCCAACTTTAGAAGCCACTTTTTTGGCAACAAAAAAAGTAGAGAATATCAATTTATTAGTCATCCGGTATCACGCTCGCTTAACATTATTGAGTGGTATCATGGTAATAGTAAAAGCATAAAATGTCACATAAAATATGAATCGATCTGTAGATGTATTGTGAGCTAAAGGCATTTTATAGCAACATAGCCGTAGTATATTTAAATACGTTACCCTAACATTAACCGATAGCTTATTATTGTTATCTTACGCGCTTGTGATCGAGATTTATTCAATCAATACACCTAAGAATAGCGACAATCATTATAGCTGTTATAACAGTTAAAAATCGTGACTTGTCATATCTGAAAATTTACTAGCTCAATCTATTTGACATCTTAAGGATAAAGCCTTAGTTTGTCATTTTATATTATAATAGCTTGATTTTTTGACTCTCTGCTTTATTCAACTATTGGTCTTATGCAGCAAGGATAGCTTTATTTTATAAAAATAAATAGTGCAAGTTATGACTCACCAAACTCTATTAGGTATGTTCAGCCAATATGAAGTTTTTAATTAGTAATGATGACGGGGTACATGCTCCAGGGTTATTAGCGTTATATCGTGCGCTCTCCGCTATCGGAGAGGTGCACGTAGTCGCGCCTGACACTGAGCAAAGTGGCTCTGCTAGTGCCTTACGTATCTCACAACCTTTGTATACTCAAAATACCGCTTTAGGATTTATCGCTGTTAATGGTACGCCGGCAGACTGTGTATACTTAGCGCTGCATGAGCTCTACTGCGATGTTAGCTTCGACTGCGTCATTACTGGGATAAATTCTGGGGCTAATCTTGGTCAAGACGTTTTGTTTTCTGGCACCTTTGGCGCAGCGCTAACGGCTCAGATTTTCGGCGTGCCTGCTATTGCTACATCACTGGCAGGCGGCGCTAGCAAGGCTAATAGGGGTAGTCTCGATGATGAAGCAAGCCACTATACTATAGCAGCTGCAGAGATCGTCAAGCTCATCACTGAAACTGATATCCTAACTGCGCTCAAAGAACTGCCTTATCATGTGCTAAACGTCAATATTCCTGAGGTTAAAAACGCCAGTGATATTCAAGGGCGTAAGCTGACTTGTTTGACCCATAGCCAAATTGCCAAACCGGTACATCATATCGTCGATCCACGAGGTCGCGATGCATATTGGCTGTGCTTGCGTAAGTCGACGCATTCGCCGCTAGAGACTGCGTCAAGCGAAACCACCCCAAAAACAGAGGCTAGCTTAGCCCGATCAACCGCAGTGAATCAGCGTCACAATAATCACGACATTACCAGTCATGTTACCGATGCTCAGGCGCTGGCAGATCGTTTTGTTAGTTTGTCACCGGTCAGATTGCACCATACACCGCTTACGAGCTTAGAAAGATTATCGGCATTAGCACTATAAAAGCTTTGCCGCACTTGTGTATTATTAACCATCACAACAAATATCAGTAACCATAAATATCAATGACCATCAGCATTTGTTAGTTTAGCTGCCAGTGTAATCATTAATTTACAGCCTGTCCATGAAGAGCATGGCGTACATGAACTATAGGGAATTTATATGAAAAAGCTTACTCGTAAGTCAACACTAACCACCGCTCTTATCAGCTCATTGAGCGTAGCGACGCTTGCTATGACAGGTTGCGCGACCAAACCTACTTACCAAAGTGGCAATGCTGCCGGTCCCACTATTGTTACCAATAGCCAAGGCGTACCTAATTATCATCTGGTCAAACGCGGCGATACCGTTAGCCAAATTGCAGAGCGTTATCGTTTAAATTATCGTCAAATTGGCGCAATCAATAATCTAGATAGTAAATACACCATTTATAGTGGTCAATGGCTCAAGCTCTGGCAAGGTAATCAAGCGGCCAATAATTCTTATAACGCAAATAACCGTCAGCCTGTCAGCCCTCGTCCAACGTACAACCCTAATACTGCGCCAACACCTGCGCCTTCTGTAGTGCCGGCTTATGAGAACACAGCCACTTCTACCTCAGGCTATCAGTATCCTAGCCAAAACCAAGTCATTCGTAATTTTGATGCGGCAGGCGGTAATATGGGCATGTGGTTCGCGGGTCAAGAAGGGGATCCGGTACTAGCAAGCCAAAGTGGTACCGTGCTCTATTCCGGTAATGGGCTAGCAGAATACGGCAACTTGATTATGATTCGCCATACCGATAATTACATTACCGCTTATGCTCATAACAGTCAGCTGCTAGTGCGTGAGGGCGAGCAAGTTCAAAGTGGTCAACGTATAGCAACGATGGGGAGCAGCGGGCAGACCAATCAAGTCGGCTTAGAGTTTCAAGTCCGTCTCAATGGTAATCCTATCGACCCGCGCGCGGTATTAGGGCGTTAGCATAAGCGTGGTTTTGATTGCTTTTGTTGAATGTTTCTATTTATTATTGCTATTTATTGGTTTTAGAGCTGGTCATTGATAATATTGATGATCAGCTTTTTATATCGAATGCGCTATAGCTTAGAGCTAAATTATAAAGCCAAGTTGTAGAGTAAAAACTACCAAGCCAAAGGTTATTGCCGATTATGCAAACCACTGTCTTTAATACCGAATCTTATAACTATCCGCAAAACTTCGCTGATATCAAGCCCAAACTCGAGCAGCTACAGCAAGCGATAAAAAAGCTAGAAGCCAATCTGATTGACGCTGATGATAAAGAGCTAAAGAAGCGTTTGCGGGCTGATTTAGGTTTGAAAGTTGATTATGCCAGCGAGCTCAACCCCAATCAGCTTTTGGCGGCAACGACTATTCAAGGTAAAGTACTAGTGATCGCTGGAGCCGGCTCTGGCAAGACAAAAACCCTCACTTATCGTACCAGTTATTTATTAGAAAACGGCGTGCCGCCTAAGCAAATCCTGCTACTGACTTTTACCCGCAAAGCAGCCAACGAGATCAAAAGCCGCGCCAAAACCTTGCTGACCAATAGCGCGTCAGACGAGAAGTTAGCAGAAGATACTTTGTCTACTTACATAGCGCCGACTAGCAAAGCGCTTAACGACATCACAAGCGGCACTTTTCATTCATTTTGCAATAGGCTGCTGCGCCAGTATTCAGGTCTGCTCGGTATCAACCCGCGTTTTACTATCTTGGATACCGGCGACGCCGAGGACGCCATAGATCTAATTTATAAAGAAAAAAAGTACCCAGCGCAAACTAAGAAACAAGCCTTTCCGCGTAAACGTACCCTACAAAATCTGTTTTCAACTTCTAGAAATAGACGTATTCCCATCTCTAAGCTAATTGAAGATAACTATCCTGATATCGCTATCCATATTCCTATCATCGAGCAATTGGCTATCGATTTTCATGAATATAAACGCGCTAATCACTTATATGATTTTGATGATATTATCAGTCAAGTCGTACGTCATCTAAAAACCAATGATAAATTCCGAGCGCTGCTACAAGAGAATTATCGCTACGTCATGGTCGATGAGTATCAAGATACCAACATTCCCCAAAAGCAGCTGATCGATCTGATTTGCGCTCCGGCCTCGGTATCGCTGATGGTCGTCGGTGATGACAACCAAAGCATCTACGCCTTTCGCGGCGCAAATTATGAGAATATCCTACTCTTCGGGGAGACTTACCCTGAAGCTAAGCTGATTAAGCTTGAGCAAAATTATCGTAGTACCCCAGCTGTGCTCGACTATGTCAATGCGCTATCTGCGCAAATCACCTTGGGCTATCAAAAGCAGCTGTATTCGAACGCTACCATAACCGGTGATAAGCCTGTCTTTAGCCGCGCTAGTGATGAGACAAAAGAGGCAAGATATATCGCGGATAAAATCGCCGCGCACAAAGCAGATTATGATTATAGCGATTGTGCGGTACTGTGCCGCACCTCTTTTCAGTCAAACTATGTGCAGCTCGAGTTTATGGAGCGCCGTATTCCGTTTATCGTCGTCGGCGGTATCAAATTTGTCGAGCGTCGCCATGTCAAAGACGTCCTCGCCTTTATCAAAATCCTTTATAACCCCAATGACACCATTGCTTGGCACCGCATATTGACCTTGTTTAAAGGAGTAGGAGCAGTCACTGCTACGCGCTTAACGCAAGCTATCAATGGCGATGACAACTCATTTGAGCCACTGCTGTTACCAAAATTTAGTAAAAAAAGTCCGCAGCTTGAGCCTTTATATGTAGCTCTGAGCAAAGCGCAACAAGCGGAGTCGGTTGAGACGGTTATCGAGTTAATTTTGGAATTTTATATTCCTATTCTGAAGACAGTTGAGGAGAATTGGCGCGAGCGCAGTGAAGATTTTCGCGTGCTAAAAAACCTAGCTAATGAGCATAATAGTCTCGATGACTTCCTAGAAAACTTAGCACTTGATCCGCCTAACGATTCTGTTGCTACGGCTGATAAGCCTGAAGACGATGATACGGATAAGGTAACTATCTCAACTATTCATAGTGCTAAAGGGCTTGAATGGCCGATAGTCTTTGTTAATTCACTCGTCGATGGCATGACCCCGCATCATCGCTCATTGGATGATTTTGAGGAGTTAGAAGAAGAGCGTAAGCTATTTTATGTGGCCTGTAGCCGCGCTAAAAACAAGCTGTATCTAACAGCGCCTGATTATTTTGCTAGCTATTCAGGCTACTTTGATAAACCCTCAAGGTTTATCGCGGAGCTGCCCGCGGATAAAGTGGAGATTAGGCGCTCGAAGAAACTATTAGAAACGCTGGCGAGTGAGGACTCGGTTTGGTGGTAGTAGGATGGTGTTGTCTATACGATGCTCTATGAGCTCAGCTCTATCTTTTATAGCAATACAACTATAACAACACAACCTCACGGCTGATAATGCTGAAAATACCGAAATATAGTCATAATAGTAGCTGTAATACCTTTAAGTTATTAGAGTCTAAGGAATACATAACTAAAAGTAATTTATCAAAAAATTTATTGTTAATAAATGCTTTAATATTCTCTATAATGCGTTACCATAACCACTTTAAATTTTCTGTCTTATTTATCTTAAAACTCCTACTAAGGTATAGTTTTTACTATTTGAAGGGTATGTTATGCGTTATGACGTTATTGTTATTGGTGCGGGCATGGTCGGCACCTCAATTGCTTGGCATCTACAAAAGAATAATTCTAAAGTGCTAATGCTCGACAGAAAGCTGCCGGGCCTTGAGACCTCTTATGGTAATGCTGGGCTTATTCAACGCGAAGCCATCCATACCCATCCTTTTCCGCGTCAGATTACGGAGATGTTTCGAGTATTGCCGAATCAAGGCACTGATATACGCTACCGAGTTCCGGCTATCCTGCGCTATCATCAAGCGCTATTACAGTACTGGAAGTACTCGTCACCTGCTTCAGTCAAGCAGATAGAGAGTGAGTGGCAGACGTTGATTGCACATTGTACTAGTGAGCATCAAAAGATGATCGAGGCATCAGGTGCTGACGAGCTCATCACTCGTGATGGTTGGCTACAATTGCATCGCTCAAAAGAGACACTAAAGACCGCTGCAGACACTGCTGAAGTTGACCGCGCGCAAGGCGTTGAGCATAAGGTGCTAAGCCTAGAAGAATTAAAAGCACTGGAGCCAAATGCCAATTTTGACGGTTTTGTCGGCGCTATTCATTGGTTAAACTCTTGGCAGGTTTCTAACCCAAGCTTTCTAGTCAAAGCTTACGCTAAGAGCTTTGAGCAGATGAATGGCTCGATACTTGAGAGTAATGTCACTGAGATTCAGCCTGATAACAGTAATGAGGCTCAGGGCTGGAAAGTCGTTACCGATACAGACACTTATTATAGCGATAATTTGGTCATTGCTGCGGGTCCCTGGTCTAATGAGTTAATCAAACCACTTGGCTATAATCTGCCATTATTCCCGATGCGCGGCTATCATCAGCATTTCAAACTCCATGAAAAAAATACCATTCATCACAGTATGTTCGATATGGACAAGGGCTTTGTTATGGGGCCAATGCAGCAAGGCATCCGTATCACAACGGGCGCTGAGATGACGACGATGAATGCACCGAAAAACTTTGGACAGTTAAAGACCGTACTCAAGCTGGCTCGCAAAATTCTACCTTTAGAAGACGCAGTAGAAAGTGAAGCATGGGCGGGCTCGCGTCCTTGCATGCCAGATATGAAACCTGTCATCGGACCTGCGGACAAGCATGATAAGTTGTGGTTTGCATTCGGTCACAGTCATCAAGGTTTTACCTTAGGACCTATCACCGGTCGCCTAGTTGAAGAGCTGATCCATGACAAGCCATTGACTGTCGATGTCGAGCCTTTTAATGCTCAGCGTTTCGCAAAAAAATAACACTATATTTTTAGCCGCCATCTAGTTAGCACTGTTGATGATTCGTATTTTAATCAACTAATGAATTAAGGATAAATCATGATTAAGAAGCTCCATAGCACCCAACGTATGAGCAGAACGGTCATTCACAATCAGACCATTTATCTATGTGGTCAAGTCGGTAATGCGAAAGACGACATCAAAGCGCAAACCCTCACTTGCCTAGAGAAGATTGAGAGCTTGCTCAATGAAGTCGGTAGCGACAAATCCAAGCTGCTCTCAATGACGGTTTGGGTAAAGAGCATGTCAGACTTTGCGGCGATGAATGAGGTTTATGATCAATGGTTTGAAGGGGTGCAGCCGCCAGCCCGTGCTTGCGGTGAGTCTGCTCTTGCGCGTCCTGAATTACTCGTTGAGATGATCGCTATCGCGGCAGAGTAGGGAGCGGTCTAAATTAAAAAGGCATGGTATAGACTATCATGTCTTTTTTTAGTAAAAGATGATTTAAGCGTCTGCTACATTGCTATCCACCTTTAAGCCATCTACCCCTAAGCCATCCATCCTGATTTCAAAAGAGTTAAGAGCACTGCTGATGAATAATACTAAAATCAATACGAAGATTTATAAGGCTATTTATCTGTTAGCCGAGGAGCTATTAGAAGCAGACCGGATAGGCGATCAAGCGGCCTTTGACGGGTTTTATGCTGATCTAAAAGCGATCTGTGTCGACAATGAAAACACTGATAAAGATCATCCCGAGCAGTGGGAGACATTAGCGGATTTTACCGAAGATCTCGATGCAGCGCTTATTATTTATGATAAAGCCCTAGGCAAAGCAAAAGCTATCAATGCAAAAGATCACTTAGCTTCGATAGCTTTTTCGATGGCAGTGTTGCAAGTTGAGTTAAATCAAACCGATAAGGCTATCGAAAATCTACAAAATGCTAAAATCGCCGCGAACAAAAGCGAGGATAAAGCCTTTAAAGTTGAAATCGATGAGCTACTAGCCACATTATTAGCTGAGAAAGATTAATATTTAACAGAGGCTTAGTTGTTCAATACTAAACGGACGCTGCACTTACGGCGTCGTTTTTACACGCTCTTATTACTGTATTAAGAGTTTAATTTAATAAGGAAGTTAAAGGAAAATAATATGAGTTCAATAAATCATGAAGGTCGCGTACTGCACGAAGGGCTAAATAAAAAAATTATGTCGGCTGAGGAAGCAGCTCGCTTTATCAAAAACGATATGAATGTTGGTATGAGCGGGTTTACAGGGGCAGGCTATCCGAAAGCGATTCCAGCTGCCCTTGCCAAGCACATGGAAGCGGCCCACGCTCGCGGCGAAGACTTTCAAATTGGTTTATTAACCGGCGCCTCTACCGCCACTGAGTGTGACGGCGTATTAGCAGAGGCTAACGGCATCAAATGGCGTACTCCGTATCAATCAGAGCCGGCCTTACGCAAGCATATCAATGCTGGGAAAGCCTTATACTTTGACATGCACTTATCACACGTCGCGCAGCAAAGCACCATAGGCTTTTATGGCGATATGCACATGGCGGTTGTAGAAGTGGCTGGTATCTTGCCCGATGGCCGCTTGATTCCATCGACCTCGATTGGTACCAGTAATGCGTGGCTTGAAAATGCGGATAAGATCATTTTAGAGGTTAACGCTCAGCAAAGTTTGATGCTTGAGGGCATGCACGATGTGTTTAATGATATCGGTATGCCGCCCAATCGTAAGCCGATTCCACTAGTCACTCCGGGTGGCCGTATCGGTGTACCGTACTTGCATTGCGATTTAGATAAAGTGGTCGCTGTGGTGTTAACTGACTCGCCAGATCGTAATAGTAAGTTCGCCGATCCGGATGAAAAATCAAACAAAATCGCTAGCCACATCATTGACTTTTTCCATGATGAAGTCAAAAAAGGCCGCATGCCTAAGAATTTACTACCGATCCAATCTGGCGTCGGTAATGTCGCCAATGCAGTGTTAGCAGGGCTAGAAAACAGTCCGTTTGAGAATTTGACTGGCTACACCGAAGTACTACAAGACGGTATGCTTGATCTGATTATGTCTGGCAAAATGACCATGGCTTCTGCGACAGCGTTATCACTGAGTCCTGTGGCACTAGAGACTTTCAATGCCAATATTGAAGAGCTGCGCGCGCGCATCGTGTTACGTCCACAGGAGATTACTAACCATCCTGAGGTCTCGCGTCGTTTGGGTGTGCTAGCGATCAATGCGATGATTGAGTGCGATCTGTACGGCAACGTCAACTCGACTCACGTTATGGGTACGAGCATGATGAACGGCCTAGGCGGTTCTGGTGATTTTGCTCGTAACGCTTACACTTCGTTCTTTGTCAGCCCGTCAACGGCGAAAGACGGCGCTATCTCTTGCATCACGCCGATGGTCTCGCATCATGATCACACTGAGCATGACGTTATGGTAATTGTCACTGAGCAAGGACTAGCGGATCTACGCGGCTTAGCTCCGCGTCAGCGTGCACAAGCAATTATCGATAACTGCGCGCATCCAGACTATCGTCCTATGCTGCAAGATTACTTCGATCGTGCCTCTGCTTCTGAAAACGCCGGTATGCAAACGCCGCATATTCTTGAAGAGTCTTTGTCTTGGCATCAGCGTTTTGTCGAGACTGGCGACATGCGTATTAAGTAGGCTTTATAATATTAAAACGCTTAGTAAAATGTACCCCTTAGTTATTATTTAGCTAAGGGGTATTTTTATAAAAGAGGTTTTTTGAAGGTTATAAAAAGAGTGTGTTAGCAGCGCTCTAGTTTATTCTCCTACCTAAGCGCAGTGCTGCGGCAAGGTTTAGAGCAGTAGTTTCAATATTAAGATAAGCACTATTTAACACCTCATCGATAGGCGCAAGCTGTTGAATGCTAGGCAACACCACAGCAAACAGATCGTCTATAGCAGAGTTGTTATTAGTGCTTTGCTGATAATAGTCTTTGTCAACCGCGCCGCAAACGGCGATAGCAGGTTTGTTTTGTGCTTTTGCCATCAATCCAACGCCATGAGCGACTTTACCCATCATCGTCTGAGCGTCTAGTTTACCTTCTCCAGTAATGACTAAATCAGCCTCAGCGATATGCGCTGATAAACGCGTAGCCTCAGCAACAATATCAAAGCCGGATTGCAAATTGGCATCAAGAAAAGCCAAAAATGCAAATCCTAGTCCACCTGCTGCGCCTGCACCTGCTACTTTTTGATAGTCCTTATTATCGTCTTGCCTGTGTTGCTGAGCATAAATATGAGCAAAATGCGCTAATGCTTTATCTAATATATCGACTTGCGCGCTAGTCGCTCCTTTTTGTGGACCGAAGACGGCACTAGCGCCATTGATGCCGCACAGAGGGTTGGTGACATCACAGGCGACTGCAAAAGGGGTTTTCACTCGCGGCAGTATTTCTTTAATTTTTGCATGCAAGGTGGAGGTATCTATACGCTGCAGATTGGCTAATTGCGCGCCGCCTTGAGTCAATAGTTCATTGTTTTTATCGTAGAAAGTTATGCCTAAAGCCATGAGCATACCAAGCCCAGCGTCATTGGTTGCGCTACCGCCTAAACCAATAATAAAACGCTCTGCACCGTTATCCAAGGCATCTAAGATAAGCTCGCCTACGCCATAGCTACTCGTCATCAAAGGGTTTTGCTCTGTACTCGTTAACAAGGCTAAACCGCAAGCTTGCGCGATTTCTATCACCGCAGTGTTATCCGCTAGCAGTAGATATTTAGCGGTAATAGGTCGCATTAACGGATCGTGAACGTTTGCCGTTATCCAGCGCCCCTCGAGTGCGCAGGACAGAGCTGCAGCAGTACCTTCGCCGCCGTCGGCCATAGGCAGTAGGGTATAAGTGGCATCTGTGAATACTTGCCTAAACCCAGATTCAATAGCGCGGCAAACCTCTATAGCATCAAGACTTTGTTTAAAAGAGTCGGGCGCAATTAAGATATTCATAACTGACCTCTAAGCGGGTGATTTAAGACATTAATAATAGTGTATCTGCTACCATAGCGGTTTAGTTAACTTACCCTACTTTTTTTAAAGTTTTCTCAGTTGCAGGACACTATTTTGACTTCTTTTATCGCGCCAACTATACCCAGTATAAAAAATAATGACTTACAGCAACAGCTGCAACAAATCATTGATCTTAAGACTAAGCCAATAGGTGCACTTGGTCGCTTAGAGTCGCTTGGCTTGCAACTAGGTCTGATACACAGCAGTACTCAGCCGAAAATCAAGCAGCCGCAGATTCGAGTGTTCGCGGCCGATCATGGTCTAACTAAGCATGGAACCTCTGCGTTTCCTAGTGCGGTGACTGCGCAAATGGTGCATAACTTTTTAACTGGTGGCGCGGCGATTAATGTCTTAGCGCGTCAGCACGATATCGAGCTAAAAGTCGTTGATGCCGGCGTAGCAACTGATTTTGAGTCGCACCCGGAGCTATTGAGCCAATATAAAGTCCGTCAAGGCAGTCGTGATGCGTTGACTGAGCCTGCGATGACTGAAGAGGAGTGTTTGCTCGCTCTCAATAATGGTATGGCGGTAGCTAGAGCATTAACAGGTAATCTATTGATTGTAGGCGAGATGGGCATCGGCAATACTTCGGCGGCCAGTTTATTGCTCGCGCGTCTAGGTGATTTGCCGATAGCGGATTGTATCGGACGCGGTACAGGACTTGATGATGCAGGTCTTGGGCATAAAGAAAAGATACTCAGCCAAGCTTTGCTGTTTCATAGCGCGGCTAAGTCACCTTTTGCAGCGCTCGCGGCACTTGGCGGATTAGAGATTGCGATGATGGCAGGGGCTTTGATACAAGCGGCTAGCGATAGACGAATATTATTAATTGATGGCTTTATTGCGAGTGTAGCTTTACTGGTCGCAGAGCGTTTAGCACCCGGGGTGGTTCAATACGCCGTATTCGCCCATCATTCGGTCGAACCAGGTCACGCACAACTTTTAAAGCTGCTCAATGCCGAGCCACTGCTCGATATGCAAATGCGCTTAGGCGAGGGTAGCGGGGCGGCACTCGCTTATCCTATACTGCAATCGGCCTGCGCTATTATTGATGAGATGGCAAGCTTTAGCGATGCTGGGATTAGTGAAAAAAACAGCAGTGAAAAGAGTCTCTAATGTCCGAATCTAAACTAGCAAAGGCTACTAAAATGCCAGAAACTATCAATAAAAAGGTATCCGTTTGGCAGCGTATCAATCATGAATGGACACTACTTTTAGTCGCGATTCAGTTTTTAACGCGCTTGCCAGTGCCGACATTTAAACAGTATCAACCTGAGTGGCTGCACCAAAGCAGTCGTCATTTTCCGGCGGTGGGCCTACTGGTAGGGCTGTTATGCGCGTTAGTGTTTTGGCTAGTTAGTCTCGTTTTTAACCCATTAGTTGGCGCGGTTATCAGCAGCGTTTTTGGCATTCGGCTGACGGGCGCGTTTCACGAAGATGGGCTTGCCGATACTTGTGATGGACTCGGTGGCGGCCTGACTCGCGAGCGCACTTTGACCATTATGAAGGACTCACGTTTAGGTACTTATGGCGTTTTAGGCTTAGTTTCAGCGCTGTTAATCAAAATTACCTTACTGGCTTCCATGCCTATCGCTGTCGCCATCACAGCTTTGATTATCGCGCATAGTGCTTCACGTTTGCTCTGTATCAGCTTAATAGCTTTACTTCCTTACGGCGGCGAGATCGAACATGCTAAGGCCAAACCGATGGCGCAGCAGTTGACTCTGATGCAAGCGCTATTTGCGAGCGGTTGGGTGTTTTTAGCACTCGCTATAGTGTGGGTAATATTTCCAAATGCGATGAGTCAAATTAGTATTGGACAAGGAGTGTTGGCATTGGCGCTAGCATTCATAGCGACCGACTATATGCGCCGATTATTGCGTCGTCGCCTCCAAGGCTATACCGGTGATGGGCTTGGCGCGACTCAGCAACTAAGCGAAGTGGCAATTTATGCAGGACTCGCAGCGACTCTCCCTTTTTGATGCGTTAATTTGTTAAATTTATAACAATGGAACTCTTTTTTTGATGACACTCTACATATGGCGTCATCCTAAACCTATTGCCGCCGATGGCATTTGTTTGGGGCAGACTGATATCGCCGTTGATCCGCGTAAGCTCAAACGTCTGGCTAATCAGATTCAGGGTTTTGCCCGTAAACACAAGCTGGCTAAAGTGATTTGGGTCAGCACGCTTCAGCGTTCGCTAAAAGTAGGCGAAATATTAGCGCAGCGAGGCTTTGAGATACGTCAGTCTGATAAACTATCTGAGCTAGATTTTGGCAAATGGGATGGGCAAGCTTGGCCGCACATTGGCAAAGCAAAGATTGACGACTGGTGCAATAATTTTGCTGAGTACAACTTTGAGACAGGCGAAAGCTTAACCCAGTTATTTGTTCGAGTAGAAGAGTGGTTGCAGTTGCAAGTGAATCAAGAAAAAGTTGTCTTGGCTATTGGTCATGCAGGCTGGATTAATGCGGTTAAGATGCTAGCCGACCACCAACCTGTACCTAAGTTGGCAAGTGACTGGGCAGCGCCCGTTGATTATAATGAGCTTAGTATTCTAGAGTTTCATTGAAATTAATGTGACCTTGAGGTTATATAGATAGGCGTTGCTTAACAAAGCTATTTTTGCAACTATATTTGTCTGCTTTATTTTTAGCCGAACCAAAGAAGCTATTTTTAAGTAAAGAGCGGGTGATAAACTGAACGCACTCCCTCTTAAACCGTTAGCAAACCACTATCAAGGATGAATCAATGACAATCCCCAGCTTTAAACCCACCTGGATGAATGAAGAAATCGATATGCTCTATGAGAGCGCCTATAAGCTTTTTAGAAATTGGGAGCAGCATGATGAGAAGTGGCGTGATGATGGTATGCTCGATCGAGAAGCTTGGTTAGAGGCCGGCGAGATGGGGTTTTTATGTGCTTCTATGCCAGAAGAGTATGGCGGGGCAGGTGGCGACTTCCGTCATGAAGCAGCGCTTATCTATGCGCAGTCCGAGGCCAATCAAGCTGGCTTTGGCGGCTTTTTGCATTCTGGTATTGTCGCGCCTTATATCTTGCACCACGGCACCGAAGAGCAAAAGCAAAATTGGCTACCTAAGATGGCAAGCGGTGAGATGATTGGTGCCATCGCCATGACCGAGCCGGGCACTGGCTCAGATCTGCAAAACATCAAAACCTATGCGGTAAAAGACGGCGATGATTATGTTATCAATGGTTCTAAAACCTTTATTACTAATGGTCAATTAGGTAATTTGATTATTGTCGCTTGTAAGACCGATAGAGAGCAAGGCGCAAAAGGTGTGTCGTTAATCGTGGTCGAAACCGATAATGCGCCGGGGTTTGAACGCGGTAAAAAACTCAAAAAACTTGGCATGGCGTCACAGGATACCTCAGAGCTGTTTTTCAATAATATGCGCGTGCCGCAAGCTAATCTTTTGGGTACAGTTGAGGGTATGGGCTTTATGCAGCTGATGCAAGAGTTGCCGCAAGAGCGGCTGATTGTCGCTTTAGCTGGCGTCGGCGCGATGAAGCTAGCGCTAGATTTGACCATTGACTACACCAAAGAGCGTACCGCTTTTGGTAAGCCGGTTTGGAGCTTCCAAAATACTCGCTTTAAACTTGCTGAATGTAACACGCATTATATTGCCTCAAGCGCATTATGCGATGCTGCAATCGAGGCACTGCTAAAAAAAGAGCTTACGGTTCAGCATGCCGCTTTAATCAAATATTGGGTCACCGAAAAGCAATGTATCGTGATGGATGAGTGCGTGCAGCTATTTGGCGGTTATGGCTATATGATGGAGTATCCTATCGCTAGACTCTATGCTGATGCGCGCGTGCAAAAAATCTACGGCGGTACCAATGAGATTATGAAAGAGCTGGCTTCGCGTTTTATGTAGATGAGTATATTTTTACTATAAAAATCGGTACGAAAAAAGACTTCACTTATGGGAGTCTTTTTTCGTTTTGACAAAGGTTTTTTGCTACACTCAAGTTTTATAGTGAGTAAAATATATTATGATCGTTATATATGGTATCAATGAAAACCTCAACCCTATCAAAGCTCAGCTCTCCGAGGTGATTCATAGCTGTATGCAGTCGGTATTAGGATTACCAGAGGGCAAAAAAGTACAGCGCTTTATTCCTTTGAATGCTGAGGATTTTTATTATCCTAGCGATAGGTCAGCGGCTTATACAGTTATAGAAATTAATATGATGGCAGGGCGGACGATGGCGACGCAAAAAGCGTTAATTAAAACCTTATTTCAACAAATTGACGCTAAGATTGGTATTAAACCTATAGATATCGAAATCACTATCAAAGAGCAGCCTGCGCATTGTTGGGGCTTTCGCGGAATAACTGGCGATGAGGCGGGTGATTTGAGTTATAGGATTAACGTTTGATGCTGTTTTACATTCTAAAAGCTATTTAAATCATGATAAGACATCCTGCTCTCTCTAAATTAGAAACCAAGCGTCTAATATTAAGACAATGGCAGCCTAGTGATTTTTCCATTTTTGCGGAGATGAATGCTGATCCTGAAGTCATGCAGTATTTTCCTAAGGTACTCTCTAAACACACAAGCGATATCATTGCTAATAAATGTCAGCAGCTGATTGAGGATAACGGTTGGGGCTTTTGGGCAGTCAGTCTTAAAGAGGATGCTGATGATAATTTTATTGGTATGGTGGGTCTAAACCAAGTACATCAGGATATGCCGTTTGCCCCTAATGTTGAGATTGGTTGGCGCTTGCATAAAGACTACTGGCGTAACGGCTATGCACTAGAGGCAGCACAGGCAGCACTTAAATTCGCTTTTGAAGTTTTGCAGCTTAAGGAAGTGGTGGCTTTTACCGCAGTAAGTAACAAACCTTCACAACGTCTGATGCAACGTTTGGGTATGAGTAATATCAATAAAGACTTTGACCACCCTATGTTAAATGCCAATCATCCGTTTGCCACGCACGTACTCTATAAAATGAGCAAAAAAGACTGGCAACAGCCATAGAGTAGTCGATAAAAATTTGCAATAAACTTTATAAAAACTGTCAATGCGGGCCAATAATCTGCTATAAATATGAGTACCGATACTACAATATTGCGTCTAGCGCATTTAAGGATGAATTATGGCGACTCAACATATTTTAGCTTGTATCGATGGATCGACAGTGACCGAGTCCATCTGTGGTTATGCGGCATGGTATGCCAATCGGCTGAGCCTGCCGGTTGCTTTACTGAATACGATCGAAGTGCCTGCCTCAGTCAGGCGTGATCTCTCAGGAACCATTGGCGTAGACAGTCGTCAGATTCTATTACAAGAGTTATCGGAGATAGATGAACGCCGAGCCAAGGTTGCTAATAATTATAGCGACGCATTAGTACAGGACGCAAAAAGCTATATCAATAGCCACTTCGATGTCGCCGTTGACATCTATCAGCGTCATAGCAAGTTATTGCCTGCTATCGAGCATTTCAGCGATATGAACCGCGCTATCGTGATGGGACGTCGCGGTGAAGACCACAAAAACAGCCGCATCAATATCGGTAGTCAAATCGAAACCGTCGCTCGCGCCTCCAGCGTACCCATTCTGATTTGCTCAGAGCCGTTTCAGGATCCCACTTCTTATATGATTGCTTTTGATGCGAGTAAAACCGCTATCAAAGTCATCAAACGCATCGCTAAAAGCGAAGTACTAAAAAAGCTACAAGGCCACTTAGTGATGGTGGGTAATCATGATAGCACTTCCAAAAATAGTTTATCCGCGGCAGCCGCAGACTTACTAAATGCAGGCTATAATATTGACTGCCACCATCTACCGCAAGGGGATGCGGTCAATGGCCTCCTTAATTTTCAGCTAGAAAATCATATCGATATTATGGTGATTGGTGCTTATGGTCACTCAAAATGGCAGCAGATGTTTCTAGGTAGTACGACGACTGAGATTTTAGCGAGCACGGTCTCACCAGTGATTTTGGTGCGTTAATATTGAGTAATTTTAAGGGTGCTTGAAGCGTAGGCTGAGTTTTTAACCCAGGCTATAACAGGTTGTGTTCAGTGAAGATTTACTTTAGCTAAGCTACTGCACAGCTTTGCAGTCAAATCGCTAGCCGCGAAAATTTATCGCGATATTCCTTTGGCGTCAGTTCAGTCGCTCGCTTAAACAAGCGAGTAAACGAAGAGAGGTCACTATAGCCGACCTGATAAGCAAGCGACTTGATAGTAACTGTCTGCGATTCAAGCAGCCTTTTGGCCTGCTCAATTCTCACCGCTTGGATATACTCAATGGGGCGCATGTCGATACTGGTTTGAAAGCGTCTATTTAGCGTACGCGGTGTCACATTGACAATAGTGGCCAAGTCACTGACTTGCAGCGGTTGATCGAAGTTGTTTTCGATATACTCTTGCACTTGTTTGACTAAGGTATCGCCATGCGGTTTATGCAGGGTTACATTGGTATAGCTGTTTTGACTGCCCCTTTTACTATCGATAATCTGGGTCTTTGCCACTTGCGTTGAGACCTCGCGTCCGCAGTAACGCTCAATAAGCAGTAGCGCTAAATCATAAAAAGCGCTGCCACCTGCTGCACAAAATATATTCCCTGATTGGGTGACGAACTGATTGTCTTGCAGATCAACTAAAGGGTAATCACTTTTAAATTTATCGGCGTAGCCCCAATGTGTAGTCGCGGTTTTGCCATTAAGTAGTCCTGCCTCAGCTAGAAAAAAAGCGCCGCTACAGTTGCTTGCGATATCGGCCTCGGTTGCGGCCAAACGCTGTAAATGCGGTAGCAGCTTTGAGTTTTGTTTAAGCACCTTATCTATCGAATCGCCAATGGTTGGGATGAGTAGTAAATCACACTCGCTTACTGTACTAATGTCGCAATGCGCTTGAATGACCAGCCGATTGCTGGCGGTGATATCGACGCCGCCAAGGCTCGCAATTTGCACCTTAAACCTTGGCTTTACTTCTAAATCCAAAAAACGCTGCCAACTGACGCCAGTAAAAGAAAATAAGTCCAGCGCTCCTGAAAGCACGCTACCGAGCACCCCATCAAATCCGAGAATAATCACTTCATAGGGCTGTTTTTGTGACATGGGCGACTCTCCTTAAAGACTATTATTCTTCGTGTTCTCTTAATGCACTATTAATAGCAGTGTCGTTTTTCACCTTAATTATGTCATAAATGACAATACGGTAAAGCTAAAATTTAGCTTATGATTACTCTAATACTCATTTATAAGCTTTAGTAAAGAGGGAATATTATGGCGGCAGATACTTTGATTAACGAATACGAACTACCTTTTCAGCTCTACGATGTCTTAGATGTTGAGCGTTTAACTGAACATACTAAGTTTTCTGAGCACAACCGCGAAACCTTTGATGCAGTGCTAGACACTGCAGACAAGATAGCGACAGATTTGTTTTTACCGCATAACCACCTAGCGGATAAAGATGAGCCGCAGTTCGATGGCAAAACCGTCAGCATGATTGACGATGTCAAAGTCGCCTTTGATGCTTTTCGAGACTCTGGCTTTATTGCCGGTCGTTACTCCTTTGAAGATGGCGGCATGCAGCTGCCTGAGACGGTAATGACCGCAGTAGCTGGCTATTTTATGGCGGCTAATCCTTCAACCACGGCTTATCCTTTTTTGACGACAGCAGCCATCAATGTCATCTCGCATTTCGCGAGTGAGGAAGTCAAAGACGCCTTTATGCCGCGTATGCTGACGGGCGAATTCACCGGTACTATGGCACTGACTGAACCGCACGCCGGCTCATCATTAGCGGATATTAAAACAACTGCGACCGAGCAAGAAGACGGCTCATATCGCATTAAAGGTAGCAAAATCTACATCTCAGGCGGTGATCATGAGCTGTCTGATAATATTGTGCATTTAGTACTCGCCAAGATTCCGGGAGGACCCGGCGGCGTTAAAGGTATCTCGCTATTTGTCGTGCCAAAGTATCGTCTAAAAGAGGACGGCTCAATAGGCGAGCGTAACGATGTGCATTTGACAGGATTGCTGCACAAGCTTGGCTATCGCGGTACTACGTCTACCGCACTGAGCTTCGGTGATAAAGGCGAGTGTTACGGCTATTTAGTGGGCGAGCCGCATTTCGGCCTGCGTTATATGTTTAAGATGATGAACGAGGCGCGTATCGGTGTGGGCTTTGGCGCGGCGATGATCGGTTATCGCGGCTATCAGTACTCGCTTGATTATGCTAAAGACAGACTCCAAGGCCGCATTGCCCCGAATAATAAGCCTGAGCATGATGCTACTGCTATTATTAATCATGGCGATGTCAAGCGTATGCTGCTCGCGCAAAAAGCTTATACCGAAGGTGCTATGGCTTTGTGTTTATACGGTTCTAACCTAATCGACCGTATTAATACGAGTGATGATGACACGTTACAGAACGAGCTATCAGAATTATTAGATTTATTAACGCCAGTGATCAAAGCTTGGCCTTCAGAGTATGGTCCGAAGGCTAATGATTTAGGTATTCAAGTGTTAGGCGGCGCGGGTTATACGCGCGAGTATCATGCCGAGCAGTTTTGGCGTGACAATCGTCTTAACCCTATTCACGAAGGCACAAATGGCGTACAGGCGCTCGATTTGTCATTTCGTAAGATTTGGCAAAATAAAGGCTTAGGCATGCAAATTCTAAAGCGCGAGATTACTAGCGACTTACAAAGTATCACCACGCCTGAATCCGCCACGCTTGCCGGTAAGCTGATGCCTTACACTGAGCATCTACATGAAGTGCTCGTGCATTTGAGCAAGATATTACCGACCCAAAAAGCGCTGATTTTGACTGGCAATGCGCAAGCCTTAATGAATATTTTTGCCTCAATCGTGGTCAGCTGGATGTGGATTCGCCAAGCAAGCACAGCCGAGCAGCTACTGGCTCAGGAACAAGCGAGCGATAAGCAAAACTTTTATCAGGGCAAAATTCAAGCGGCCAAATACTTTATCGACTGGGAACTACCCACTATCCAGCGCGATATTCAATTATTAAATAACGACAACTCAGTCTGTACCGATATGCAGGCCGAGTGGTTTTAGACTCGCTGAATACCTTTCACCCAAAATTAATTTAAAGGAATAAATGATGACAGCTGAAAATAAACAGACCAATAAGCAGTGGCGACTCAAAGAGCGACCGACAGGCAAACCTAGCCGCGATACTTGGGACTATACCGAGACCGAAGTACCTAGCATTAGCGATGGCGAGATTTTGATCAGAATTAATTATATCTCTATCGATCCAGCGATGCGCGGCTGGCTCAATGATGCTAAATCCTACATCGAACCGGTGCAAGTCGGCGATGTGATGCGCGCTGGGACGGTCGGTGAAGTCATCGAGAGTAAGCATGACAAGTTCAAGGTTGGCGACTTTGTCTGTGGTCATAACGGTGTACAGTCCTATGCAGTCAGCGATGGCAAAGGTCTGTATCAAGTCGATCCAAATCTAGCGCCGCTGCCTTATTATCTTGGCGTACTCGGTATGCCAGGGATGACGGGTTATTTTGGTCTGCTAAAGACTGGCGAGCCTAAAGCCGGCGAGACCGTTGTAGTCTCAGGAGCGGCAGGTGCAGTCGGCGGTCTAGTCGGTCAAATCGCCAAAATCAAAGGCTGCCGCGTCGTTGGCATCGCGGGTGGCCCTGAGAAATGTCAATTTTTGATTGACGAGTTAGGCTTCGATGCGGCAGTCGATTACAAAAACGAGAACGTCAAAAAAGCGCTTAAGCAAGCTTGTCCAGACGGCGTCGATGTTTACTTTGACAATGTCGGCGGTGAGATTTTAGATGATGTCTTAACTCAGATTAATGTCCATGCGCGTATTGTGATTTGCGGTGCGATTAGTCAGTATAACAATACAACGGCGGTCAAAGGCCCTGCTAACTATCTATCGCTATTAGTCAATCGCGCGCGGATGGAAGGCATCGTGGTTTTTGATAATATCAAAGAGTATCCAGTAGCGATGAAGGATATCGCCGGCTGGATACAAGCAGGAGATATCACGGTAAAAGATCATATCGTCAAAGGTATCGAAACTTTCCCTGAGACTTTAATGATGCTGTTTAAAGGTGAAAACTTTGGCAAACTTATACTACAAGTAAAGGAATAACTCATGACGACAAACGGACTTGCAGCAAACACGCTAAGCAACTTACCTGCCTCTAATGTCGAGGGCAAACGCATTCTTATCACCGGCGGCGCCTCAGGTATTGGCGCGGCTAGTGCTAAGTTGTTAGCCAGTCGCGGCGCAAAAGTGGTCATTGGCGATAGGAACGAAGAGCTTGGCAATAGTGTCTACAAAGAAGCGCTAGAGGCCAATCATAGCATTACTTTTAGACGAGTCGATGTCACCGATGGCGATGATGTTCGCGCGCTATTTAAGTTCGCGATGGCAGAGCTTGGCGGCCTTGATGTGGTCATTAATAATGCCGGTATCGACCATGCGCCCAAACCGATGCATGAGCTGAGCGATGACGATTTTGATAAAAATATCGCGGTCAATCTCAAGGGCGTTTGGCACTGTATGCGAGCGGCAGTGACTTGCCTAGCGCCTAATGGCGGCGGTCATGTCATTAATGTGGCTTCTATTGCAGGTTTGCGCTCTGCACCGTTACTATCTGCTTATAGCGCTGCTAAGCATGGCGTTATGGGACTCACTAAGTCAGCCGCTCACGAGTATGCCCGGGTCAATATTCGCTTCAATGCCGTCTGTCCAAGCTTTATCGATACGCCTATGGTACAGAACACCATGGCAAAAATGGACGAGCGTGCTCAGCAAGCAACCATCAAAGCCAGTCCGCTGCGCCGCCTAGGTAAAGTGGAAGAAGTATCAGGCGCTATTGCTTGGCTTGCTAGCGATGAGAGCAGCTTTATGAATGGTCACGCCTTTACTTTAGATGGTGGTATGTTAGCTTAATCATTAGATATTTAATAATATAAAGGAAACATAATGAAAGATTTATTTGATTTAACAGGGAAGATTGCCTTAGTCACCGGCGCTAGTCGCGGCATTGGTGAATCTATTGCACGCTTGCTGGCGTCACGCGGAGCGCACGTTATCGTGTCAAGCCGTAAGATTGATGCTTGCCAAGCAGTTGCTGACAGTATTGTAGAGAACGGTGACAAAGCCAGCGCTTATGCCTGTCACGTCGGCGAGATGGATCAGATCGACGCTATTTTTGAACACATCAAAAGCGAATTTGGTCAAATCGATATCTTAGTCAATAACGCGGCCGCCAACCCTTATTACGGTCATATCTTAGATACTGATTTAGGCGCTTTTGAAAAGACTGTCGATGTCAATATTCGCGGTTATTTCTTTATGTCTATTGCTGCCGGTAAGATGATGAAAGAGCAGGGTGGTGGCGTTATTTTGAATACCGCTTCGGTCAACGGTATTGTCGCTGGTGACAAACAAGGAATTTATTCCATCACTAAAGCGGCGGTGATTAGCATGACTAAATCTTTTGCTAAAGAATGCGGTCCGCTCAATATCCGTGTGAACGCTTTATTACCAGGTCTCACTGATACTAAGTTTGCCTCAGCACTGACGTCAAATGATAAAGTATTAAACATGGCACTACATGCGATTCCGCTAGGCCGCGTCGCCGACCCTGATGAGATGGCAGGTACCGTACTGTATCTAGTATCAGACGCTTCAAGCTATACCACTGGCGCTTGCGTACTTGTCGATGGTGGTATGCTGACTTAACTTTATGCTTTTTATACTTTAAAGTTTCAAGTAGATTAGTTATCAAAGAAAAGGACAGAATAATCAATATTTTGTCCTTTTTTATTGCTCACATTTTATCATTCACAATTGTATTTAAACTAAAACGGCTTTCAATTCCTCAACTCTTGGTATAATGTTCATCATTATGATGAACTGAAGACTATACACTATGGAACAAAATCAAAACGCTGTAGAGCAAAGACCCGTGTTCATGCCGAGAGTCAATAGTGACAACTTAGTAAAGACGGATATGGTTCGTTTTGAGCGGCATGTGGGATTTGCTAGTAGACAAAAGAAAAAATCTATCAACGATCTGCATCAAGTCATCCGTAAAAAGTACGGTTTTAATCAGGTGCTTGAGCTATCAAGTAAATCGGGCAATAAGCTCAGTTTTTTACTTAGCCCACTCAGTTTACAGCTCACTGATGAGCATAGTGGCGGCCAATATAGTGTAGAGAATATCTTTCAGGCGAGTAAAGTTTTTGAGCAGGGCGGCCCCTTTACTGACTTACTCGATGCGCCACCAAGACAAGCTAAAAAAGACGAGCGCTTGCACCGCTCAGGCAAGCTTATAGGTTACAATGATTTTGGTATGGAGTGGAATTTAGAGCCGTTGACCATGTTTTATGATTGGCTATACATCAATGCCCTCAAGCAAAACACTCAGCTACATAGCGAGGTGATGCAGTATCAAGCGGTCACCGATATTACCTTTAATCCTAAAAAATCTATTCACAGCTCAGCTTATGCGCTAGCATTATTTATGGCACTAAATAAACGAGATTTACTCGATAATGTGGAAGACCCAATAGCGTTTTATGATTTATGTGATGGGTTTAAAGTGAGTAATACGGAGCAACTGTTAGAAGAGGGTTGGTTCTAATAGTTGAATTAACGCTATATCTACTGGCAATTGGTATAAGTTTTGAGCTTTGAACCTTATTGAGAAGCTCTTCGACATCATCTCGATTAATAGTGTTTTGAATACGCTTGTTCCTGACCATCTCTCTTAAAATCGATACTGAATTTCCTATATAATGTCAGTCATCTCATCACTACTAATCCATTCAATTTAAGCTCTTTTCTAGTAAGAAAGGGCGTTTAATTAGCTAAAACGGTGCTTTATGTACAATGCGTCCTCGACTCGGTTAAATAAATACATTAGAGAAAGTGGTATCTGCTCTCGGCGCGACGCTGACCGCTTTATCGAACAAGGAAACGTATACGTCAATGGCAGGCGTGCGCAAGTCGGTGATCAAGTGGTTGCTGGAGATACGGTAAAGGTTAACGGACAGCTCATTGAGCCGCAAGACGCTGATGATTTTGTATTTATTGTACTCAATAAGCCAGTCGGTATTGTAAGTACAACAGAAAAATCTGAGAAAAGTAACATTGTCGATTTTGTGAGACATAGCGTACGTATTTTTCCGATTGGCCGTTTGGATAAAGATTCTCAAGGTTTGATTTTTTTGACCAGTAATGGCGACTTGGTCAATAAGGTATTACGTGCCGGCAATAACCATGAGAAAGAGTATTTAGTGACGGTGAATAAGCCGATAACCGAAAGTTTTATTGAGGGTATGGCAGGTGGTGTGCCTATTTTGGGGCAAATGACCAAAAAATGCCCAGTGACTAAGGTGGCGCCCACCGTATTTAACATTACCTTAGTGCAAGGTCTGAATCGTCAAATTCGCCGTATGTGTGAGCATTTTGGCTATGAAGTCGTCAAGCTTGAGCGTACACGGATTATGAATGTGAACCTTAAGGGTCTTGCCATTGGAGACTGGCGAGACTTGACTCAAAAAGAGATGTCCGTTTTGCTTAAGTCCATAGAAGACTCTTCTTCGCAAGATAGTAATGCACCCAAGAAGTCTACTAATAATCGCCGAAAGAAATCTGGCAATAATACTTCCTCAAAGTCAAAAGCGTCTTCAAAATCTCAGGGCGCAAAAGGGAATAATAAACACTCCAAGAATGGCGCTAAAAACCCAGCGGGTACTAAAGGTGGACGTCCTTCCGGACGTGGTAAGAGCTCTGGTGGTAATGGCAAGCCTACTGCGAATGGTAAGCACCCTGCAAAGGGTAGAGGGTCTAAGCGTTCCTCTAAACGATAGGGTGTTGCATGATATTCAGCTCATTTAGAAATAAAGGATTTAAGTAAATATCCAAAAAAAGCCTCACCACTCGTAAATGAGTAGTGAGGCTTTTTAAGTATTTGAGCAGCTATCAATGCTTAGTGATAGCAGTCAAGAGTCAATACGGTTAAGCATTATTTTGCAAATACTCTAACATAGTGTCGGCATCTGAGACTTCAAAGGGGTCTATTGGGCAGTTGTCGCCAAAATCAGGTTCTTTAAATACCTTTTTGATGGCTTTATTGTCGACATACATCGAATAACGCCATGAGCGCATACCAAAGCCAAGATTACTCTTATCAACCAGCATGCCCATTTTACGGGTGAACTCACCATTGCCATCAGGCAGCAAGAAAACGTTTTCACGGTTTTGCTTGAGACCCCATTGGTACATGACGAAGGCGTCGTTGACAGAAACGCAAACGATTTCATCTACGCCTAACGCTTTAAACTCATTATATAGCTCTTCATAACGAGGGAGGTGGCTGGTAGAACAAGTTGGCGTAAAAGCACCAGGGAGTGAGAACACAACCACTTTTTTATTAGCAAATAACTCATCTGTGGTTAGGTTATACCAGATGAATGGGTTGTCTCCGCCAATAGCTTCATCACGAACACGAGTTTTGAAAGTCACATCAGGTACATGGGTAATCATTATTTACTCCGATTTAGGTTATTGTGTTTTTGTTTTCAAAATTAAGCATTGATATGATAATAGTTATAGCAACCCATAAGCAAATCTTTAAGCCTATCTTGTATAAGATACCACTGTTTAAAGGAGCATTACCAAGCCCCTGATATCGATATTAGAGGCGGCGATCCACAGATAGTATCTAGTTACTGACCCCTGCCACCAATCCTGTAGACCTAAATTGAGAGATTTTAATTACGCAGCCTACCAAGTACAGCCAACATTCATTTGTTTAGATGTAGTGGCGATGGCATTTAATACCATACTCTTCTTTGATACTTTTAACTATGCTTAGCAAAGTACGCCGTCGCCTCACTCGAGCATAGCTCTCCTCTTGCGTCGGGGGAAGCAGTGCTTCGCTTTATCTCTCCTCATTTAGGATCTCGTAATCCTCTTCAGCCACTCTAAGTTGTCGCTTGAGCTGTTTTATTTCTTAGTCATGGTAAACTGTGATTAATATGCTTAGTTTAAAAAGTTTATCTCTACGGTTTCTTCAGCATAGCTCACTTTATAAAAGGTTTACATTATGGCTCGTACCGCTAGTGCATTACACATTTTAGTAAAAGACAAAGAGCTGGCGGAGGATCTTATCGCCAAACTTAAAAAAGGTGCTCAGTTTGATGTGTTGGCTAAGAAACATTCAACCTGCCCATCAGGCAAAAAGGGCGGTAGCTTAGGTGAGTTTAAACAAGGTCAAATGGTACCAGCTTTTGATAAAATCTGTTTCAACAGTGAACTCTTTACCCCGCATTTGGTGAAAACTAAATTTGGCTGGCATGTGGTTAAAGTGCTTTACAGAACGTAAGCGTTAGAGTTTATAGCCGCATAGACTCTTTAATTTTTTTAAAAGATGATGCCAACAAAAAAGTCAGACAATTAATTTGTCTGGCTTTCATTCGAATATAATCGCTACAGTCCTAGCAAACAACCCTTGAAAATTGGACAAAAAAAAGCCTCACTACTCTTTATATGGGAAGTGAGGCTTTTTGCTCTGATCGAGCCATATTTGGAGCGGGATAAGAGGTTTGAACTTTCGACCTTAAGTTTAGGAGATTCGTTATTATTAACACAGATACAGTGTACTTGCTTATCTATATCATGCTGTAGTATTTCTTACAGAAAAATACCAACATGTAGTTGTTCAAAAAAACGGTATCTTGATCAATATAGTAGTCGCTAGAGCTCTTTCGATCTCCATTTCAAGAAAATAACTTTCTAGGGCGTGTCTTCAATTCATCTTACAATGAACGATAGTACACGCCAGATAAAGCATTGACTTAAAATTACGAGCT